>DAITPI010000392.1:0-4458 GCA_036833655.1 Anaerolineales bacterium
TCGGTGACCTGATCGAGGCGCAGGCTGATCATCTGGCTTGCCGAATCACGTCCCATGGTAATCCCGTAGATCACATCCGCCGCCTGGACGGTGTTGCGGTTATGCGTGATGACGATGAACTGGGTGTCGCGGCTCAGCTCCTGCAGCAAATCGCGGAAGCGCCCCACGTTCGCCTCGTCCAGCATGGCGTCCACCTCGTCCATCACACAGACCGGTGTCGGCGAGACCTTGAGCAGGGCAAAGACAAGCGCCACGGCCGTAAGACTGCGCTCGCCACCCGAGAGCAGCGCCAGTCCCTGCTCGCGGCGACCCGGCAGGCGCGCTTCGATCTCGATGCCCGTCTCGACCAGGTTATCCGGGTCGGTCAAAGCCAGCCGCGCGGACCCGCCGCCAAACAGCCGGGTGAACATGGCGCGGAATTGTTTATCCACGGCATCGAAGGTCTTCGAGAACTCCTGCTTGGTTAGCTCATCCAGCTCGGCGATCACTTGCTTGAGGTCTTCCTCGGCTTTATGCAGGTCCTCCACCTGCGTCTTCATGAACGTATAGCGCTCGGACTCTGTGTCGAATTCCTGTTTTGCCTCGGGGTTGATCGGTCCCATGCGGCGCACGCGGGTTCGTTGTTGCGTCAGCTGCGATTCCAGATCGGGGGAGACCTCCGTGACGACTGGCAGCTCCTCAACCATCCCATCCAGGGGCAAAGGCACGGGGCCGGAAATATCCTCAGCGTAATCGAACATCACCAGACCAAAATCGTCGCTGATCTTCTGGCGCAGGTTATCGAGCGCTTCCTGCTTGCGAAGCTGCTCGAGCTGTACCTGTCCTAACAGACGCTCGGCTGTTGCCAGCCCGCGTTGCGTGTTCGCTTCGGCTTCCTGCAGGCGGTTTTCTTCCTGCTCAGCGGTTTCAAGATCCTTCTCTGCGGGATCGATGTGCACGTGCAAGGCTTCGATTTCCCCATGTAGCTGCGCCTCACGCTCGCGCAATGCCGTCCGCTCTGCATTCAGCCCGCTGAGTGAGGTTTCCGCTTCATTGAGTCGCGCCGTCAGCTCAAGGCGACGCGTGTCGAACCGGGCGATCTCCTTCTCCCTCTCCTCTCGCCTTGCCTGTGCATCTGCCAGTGCCCGCTCGACCACCGCCACGCGGGTCGCCCAGTAGGAGGCCTGGTTCGAGGGCTCCGCCAGATCGATCGCAGACAGTTTTTCGGAAAGCGCACGCACCGCTTCCTGCGCCCGCGTGGATCGCGATTCGATCTCGGCTAACGACCGGACCAGGTCCTCTCGGAGTGAAGCCGTCTGCACTGCCTCGGCCTCCAGCTGGGCAGACTGGCTCGTCTGCCACTCCAGCTGGCGCTGCGCCGATTCAGACTCCAGCCCGGCCTGTCGCTCTTGTCCCTGGGCTTCGTCAAGCTGGCTCCGCCTCGAGCGGACAGCCTCCTCCGCCTGCGTCAGCGTGCGCTGCGCCTCGGAGAGCTGCGCAGATAGCGAATCGACTTCCCCATTCAGCGTCGCGATCTGCGCCTGCAGAGCCGCCAGGGATTCGTTCAGCTCACGCTTCTGGCGTGGGCGACTCAACGCCGAAGACGACCCCGATCTGCCCGCGATGATGATCCCATCCCCACGGAAGACCTCGCCGCGCAAGGTAACCACCCGCGCGTGGGCCGGTAGCTCGCGCAACAGACGCCGCGCGGTCGCCCGGTCACGGACGATGACGGTCTGTCCCAGCATCAGGTCTACTACCGGTCGCAAATCCCCGGGCGCGTTCACGAGCTTCGAGGCGACCCCAAGAGCATCGTCGCCGTAGGAACTTGCCAGAGCTGGACGGGCATGATTCTCGAGGGGCAGCAATGCCGCTCGCCCGCTGCCATCGGATTCCAACAGCTGAAGCGCCTCGTCCACCTCGTCCGCATCCAGCAGGATTGCATCGAGTGTATCCCCGAGAGCCGCCGTGATTGCCACTTCCAGCTCAGCCGGCACATCGAGCGCCGCGCTAAAGGCTCCGCGCGCCCCGCGCAACCGTGAGGCCCGCGCGGCCTCCAACAGGAAGCGTGCCCCTTCGGCATAACCCGCCAGCGAGTGCTCGGCTTGCTCCAGAATGTCCAGCTGCGCACGGGAGCGGGTATGCTCGGCAAGCTGGTGCGCCCGTTCTTCTGCTTTTCCGCGGCGTTCCTGCTCGAGGCTTTCCATATGCCGCCTCGCTCTTGCTTCCTGCTCCTGCGATTCTCGGACTTCGTCTTCCCGCCTCTCACGCAAGGCGCGTGCCTGGTTCAGTTTCTCCTGGGACTGGCGCGCCTGAGCTTCCGCAGCCTGGAGCGCTTCCTCGATGCCTGTCCGGCGCGTGTGCAGAGTCGCCAGCCGGGACTGCAGCTCGTCCAAACGGGCACGCGACTCGGCGCGCTGCGCCCCCTGTCCCTCGATATCGGTCCGGATCGTTCGAAGACTGTCCTCCACCGAGAGGCGCTCTACCTGTCGTGCCTGCAACGCCTGCTGGGACTCCGAGTACTGCCGTTGTGCTTCCTCGTATTCAAGCTGCAGGCGCTCGACCTCCTGCTCAGCTTCCACCAGCCGTTCACGTGCGATCTGCTCTTCATCCGAGCTGCGGTTCTTGTCTGCCAGCACCGAGGACTGCGTGGAAAGCAGCGATCGCTGGCGCTCTTCGAGCACGGCAAGCTGGCGGCTGCGCTCCTCGCGCTGGTTATGCAGCTCAGCGGATTGGCGGTGCCAGGCGTTGAGCTGGCTGCGCAAACCCGTCAGGCGTTCCCGGAAGGCGCTGTGCTCTGCCTGTGCCTTGCCGTAAACCTCGCGCGCCTCGCGCACGCGGACCTCCTGCACCTTGACCACTTCACGGGCGTCGGTGAGCTCACGCTGAGAGCGGTGCCAGTGAAATCCATACCACTCGCGCAGGATAACCTTGAGATCCGCCTGGGCGCGGGTATATTCGATGGCGCGCTTCGCCTGGCGCTCCAGGCTCCGCAAACGAGGCTCCAGCTCCGACATGATATCCAGCACGCGCTCGAGGTTGCGCGCCGTGCTTTCCAGTCGCTTGAGCGCTTCCTCGCGCCGGACACGATACAGTCCCACACCCGCTGCCTCCTCGAACAGGCGGCGGCGATCCTCTGCCTTGAGAGCCAGCGAGGCATCCACGAGTCCCTGGCCCAGAAAAGTGTAGGTGCGCTCCGAAAGGCCCGAGGCAGCCAGCAGCTCATTCAGATCGCGCAGACGCACCTGCTGCTCGTTCAGCAGATACTCGTTGTGACCATCACGGTAGGCGCGCCGGGTCATGCCCACTTCCGTAAAGTCCACGGGCAGCCAGCCGGCAGTGTTGTCGAAGACAATATGCGCGGACGCCATCCCGGCGCGCGCCCGGTGCTCAGACCCATTGAAGATCATATCTTCGGTCTTTTTGCCGCGCAGCAGCGCATAGGACTGTTCTCCGAGCACCCAGCGCAGGGCATCGACGATATTGGATTTCCCGGAACCATTCGGTCCGACAACGGCAGTAATACCGCTGGCGAACTCAAACGTGGTCCGTGTGGCAAAGGTCTTGTAGCCTTGCAGTTCAAGCGATTTTAGGCGAAGAGGCATAGGTGATGATTTTGGCTGGTTTTATTTGTAGGATAGGCCCAGGGCCTCGAGGGCAGTCTGTGCCGCGATCATCGCGGCAACATGCTTGCTCGAGCCATGTCCCCGGCCATAGATGAGACCCTGGATACGGACTTCCACTTCGAAGACTTTAGCGTGGTCAGGACCGCTGGAGCTGATGGTCACGTACTGCGGCGTGCCCAGTTTTTCCGCTTGCGCCCATTCCTGCAGGCGGCTTTTGGGGTCGTGCACCTCGTTGAGGATGAATTCCTGCGATTCCTCCAGTAGCGGAGCGACAAATGCCTCCACCGCCGGGAGCCCGGCATCCAGATACAGGGCGCCGATCAGCGCCTCGAACAGAGACCCCAGCAGCCCATCACGCTGGCGACCGCCAGACGCAAACTCGCCACGCCCAAGCCGGAGCGCTGGACCGAGATTCAGGCGCCGTGCAAAGATCGCAAGCTGGTCATTCCGCACGATCGCAGAACGGATCTTGGTCAGTTCCCCTTCCCGCATTTCAGGAAAACGGTTATACACCCACGCTCCGACAACAAAATCGAGCACGGCATCGCCCAGAAACTCGAGCCGCTCATTGTCCTCGAGCGAATCGGGGTTTTCGTTGACGTATGAACGATGCGTCAGGGCACGCGTTAACAGAGCTAGATTGGCAAAGTGGAGACCCAGCCGCTGGTTGAGCTCCGCGGCAGATTCGAAATTCCGCGATTCAGAAAGGATCGTCACAGCCATCTCCCGGGAACTCAGGGAGCGCCATACACCCTCACCCGCATTCCTCTCCCACTGGGAGAGGGGCGCCAGGGTGAGGGCATCGCGTTCCATCAGTTCCAATGATGAAGCGGGCTGAATTGTACTACAAGCG
>DAITPI010000393.1:0-4453 GCA_036833655.1 Anaerolineales bacterium
CCGTGGGGTCCGCCAGTGTAGGACCAGGTTGCCGCGGGCTCAAAGGGTAATTGCAGGGGAGGTTGGGTCAGGCCCGGGGGAATGAGCGAGGGGATGGAATAATCGAACGGATAGCCAAAAAGATTTTTGTACGTCTCGAAGAAGCCAAGCTCGCTGACGTCGTAATCCCAGAACGTGCGATTGTTGAATAGAGCGAGAAAGTATTGAACGGCTGCTGTGCCTGCATTGATCGTGGCAGCCAGCGGCACATAGGTTCCGTCGCTCAGCGAGAGAGTAGAAATTCCGTTCACCTTCCACAAATAATAGCCGCGGTTCAGGTTGTTCGCTGCCCAGGTCAGCTGTCGATAGAGGCCGGCATAGTAATCATCATAGTAGCCAAGGGGATAATCTACATTCTGGGGTGAGGGATCGTTCACCCAACCCCCACGGTATTCGAGCATGGCAAGCAGCAGACGCGGGTTGACAGAATAACTTTGCGCCACGAAATCGATGATTTGTGTGCCAGTGAGCGTTTCGCCGTTTACATCCTGGCTGTAGTTTGCGAGATAGCCACCCTGCTCCTGAATGAACGCCGTCACATCGAACTGCGCGCTGGCGGGTCCGTAGACCAGTTCCGAGTCGGGGATGAGCTTGAAAGCAGAGCCCGGGTTCGGGTCCGCTTCGATGGTTGGGATCGTGAGCACCATGCCCACGGTCAGCATGCTCGCTTCACTGAGTCCGTTTGCATCCATCAATGTCTGCAACGAGACGCCGTAGGCATTCGCAATGCTGCCGAGCGTATCGCCTGCCTGGACGGTATACTGGTCGATGTCACCGCGCTGGCTCGGAACTGCATGGGGCGGATCAGGGGTTGGCGTTCGCCGGGATGAATCCGGATTGGGCGGAGGCACCATTACGGAAAGCGGAGCACGCGTAGGAGTCGGTCCGCCAGCCCGGGCTACCGGGACGGCCCCTCCAACCGGGACAGAGCCTGCTCCGCCGACCGGTGCAAAGGGATCGTAGGTTGGATAAGCATCCGCCGGATTGCTGGTTGTACAGGAGGAAAGAAGTAGAGTAACGAGCAGGATGCCTGCTGCAAAGCGGGATGTGGTGACGAACATAAGCAGCATTTTACCAAAGCAGCGTCATGCACAATGGATGAATTATGACTTTGATATTCCGGCGTTAATCCGCCATGGCAGTTGGTTCCGGCATGGGGACCGATTTCGTTGACACACGGGTAAACAGGAACAGCATCAAGATATTGAGAATGATACTGATCAGGACCAATGCCATCATGGCGCCCGCGCCGGCTCGCGCGAATGCCTGGCCGATCATCCACGGAAGAGTCATACCGCCCAGTCCCGCCCCGACCAGGAACAGGCCCGCGATCGCCCCGGTGATGTGCATCCGCTCCTCAGCCAGCGTCAGGAACGTGGGGAAGATCGATGCCTGGGAAAGCCCAAACAGGACAGTCCCTGCCCACAGTCCTGGAGCCGATTCGCGGAGGAGAAGGATCACGATCAGGCTGAGGAAGCAGCCGGCAAAATCGAGCACAAGGATCGTCAGGGGCTTGAGGCGCGTCGAGATCCAGATGCCAAGCAGGCGGCCCACGGTGAAAGATCCCCAGAAGGCGGAAGTCAGGTAGGCAGCTGTCACTTCGGTTCCAAACCCCAGTTTAAATGCATAGGTGTAGATCCAGGCGCCATAGCCGGCCTCGCCGCCGACATAGAGCACAAAACACAGCACCATCGCCACCACCGGAAGGATGGGAAATGGTGCATTTTCGTGGTGAGCCGGGACGGCGCGCGACTGCGGGCTGGGCAGCGTCCAGATCCAGAGCGCAATCGGAAATGCCATGATCGCGAAGAGCCAGTACACCCAGTAGATATCGTGGGTTGCGGAGAGCACCGTTGCGATGATCAGCGGGGAGATGAAGGAGCCGATCCCGAAAAAGGCATGCAATCCGTTCATGAAGGGGCCCACTTTTTCGTTGTGAACCCAGAGCAGCAGCGTGTTGCAGCCTACATCCAGGGCACCTTTTGTAAGACCCAGGATCAGCACGACTGTGAAGAGCATCCAACGGGAGGTCGCCAGAGGCACCAGGGCGATGATGAATCCAAGAAATATCAGGATGGCTGCCATAAAGCGATGTCCCGGGAGACGATCGTAGACGCGTCCACCTGCATAGGAACCGACCAGGTAGCCAAACGAACTAAAGAGAAACATCGAGCTGATTTGATCGAGAGCGCTCGAGGTGTGTTCGGCAAGCTTGAGCAGCGTTGGTCCCTCGGCTGCCACAGATAGACCCAGGAGGATAAATGCCATGTAATAGGCAGCGGTCGTGATGAGTTTTTGCTTCATCGAATCGGTTTGTCTCATGACCAGGATTGTATCAAACAAAGAAGCAAGCCAGGCACTTCCTCGACTTGCTTCGGAATGGCATAAACCTGGCGAGCGGTGAGCCAGGTAAAGGCGCCTAGCAGATACGCGGCAACATCTCACCGGCGAGCATATCCACGATACGTGTGCTGCCCAGGGCGGTCTTGAGCAGCACTCGTCCTGCGGGCGCAGCAGTCACTTCACCGACGATCAATGCACTCTCACCGTACCGCGTAGCCTGCATGGCTGCCAGCACCTTCTCCGCATCCTCGGGCGCGACCATCGCCACCAGTTTGCCTTCGTTGGCGATGTACAATGGGTCGAAGCCGAGCATCTCGCAGGCGGCACGGACCTCCGCGTGAACGGGGATTTTCTCTTCGTGCAATAGCATGCCTACATTGGACTGACCCGCGATTTCATTTAGTGTCGTCGCCAATCCGCCGCGGGTAGGGTCGCGCAAGACGTGGACCTTTTCGCTCGCATTGAGCATCGCCTCGATCAGATGATTCAGCGGCGCCACATCGCTCTGAATCGTGGACTCGAACCCCAATTCATTGCGGGCGCCCAGTACGGCAATGCCATGATCGCCGATCGAGCCTGACAGGATGATCACATCGCCTTCTTTGGCTTGCGCCCCGCCGATCCTGGAACCTGTTCGTATTGCGCCAACGCCGGTGGTGGTGATATACAGTCCATCCGCCTTGCCTTTTTGCACGACCTTCGTATCGCCGGCCACGATCTGGATTCCCGCTTCTTCCGCCGCAGCCTTCATCGAGGCAATCACGCGCTGCAGCGTTTCCATCGGCAAGCCTTCTTCGAGGATGAATCCGGCGGTGAGATACAGCGGATTGGCTCCCAGCATGGCAACGTCGTTGACGGTGCCGCAGACTGCCAGGCGACCAATGTCACCGCCCGGGAAGAAGAGCGGGAATACGACATGGGAATCCGTGCTGATCGCCAGAGGGGGATGGATGCCGGATTCGAGCCGCGCGGCATCATCGCCTGCTCTTAATGCCGGATTGTCGAACGCGGACAGGAATGCCTTCCGGATCAATTGGTGACTCATCCGTCCGCCTGCGCCATGTCCCATCACGATTTGTTTAATGTGGGTCAACGGCGGTGCACAGACCGCACCTTCGATGCTCACTGTTTCTTCAGACATAATCTGCCTTCGTGAATGCTGGAACCCAGAAGTTCTACTTCTGGGCGCCACTACACTTCACCTTCAACCTGTACTTCCTCAGCACAGGACAAAATCGCCTTTCGAAACTCGGGTTCGGAATTCTCGAAAAAGTAGGGGTAGCTTGAAAAACCATAATCTTCCGGGTTCTCAACCAACCCGTGCTTGACCGGATTCATCATGATATAGCGCATTCGAGCATGATACGCGCGTTCGGTTTGTATGCAACTATCCCAGTAGTTGTACCAGACTTTGCGGCCTGGTGTTCCATCCATTCGATTGACAAATTTGGCGTTGATGGAATGAACCCCTTGAATCAAGGCTTTAAGCGAAAAAGCATCCTCGGGACTGCGACCGATAAAATGGTAGTGCGTAGACATCACGAACCAGGCTTCCACCGACCAGTTCAGGAGTTCTGCCCGCTCGAAAAGCGTCTCACAAAAGTTTGCTAGCTTCTCATCGGAATCCAGGAGCGGCTTTCCATAGAGGACCGATCCTGTCACCATGTACGTCGCGTTGGAAACAAACCAGTGTGGTGGTGCGTGTGGGTGTGGCCTGTAGATGTTCATGGTGTTTGTGCCGCAAGTAGAACTTGCGGATTCCTGTCATCTTCCATACTTGTAATAGGCCGCGCACGCGCCTTCCGAGGACACCATGGTCGCGCCCAGTGGGTTTTCTGGTGTGCATTCCTTGCCGAACGCCGGGCAGTCGTGAGGCTTTTTCAAGCCCTGTAAGATCTGGCCTGCGATGCACAGCGGTGATTCTTTCGTGTCGATCGCGCCCAGGTCAAAGCGTTTCTCAGCATTGAACACGTCGAATTCCGGGCGCAGGCACCAGCCGCTCATCGGAATGATCCCGATGCCGCGCCACGTCCGGTCGCACTCCATGAAGACCTGGCAAATAGCTTGCTGT
>DAITPI010000394.1:0-4400 GCA_036833655.1 Anaerolineales bacterium
TCATCAAGCCCTGTCTGGAACGGTTGGTCAACGCGGTCAAAGAGCACAATCCTTCCACAAAGATCATGCTCCACAGCGATGGTGCGATCACCAAACTGATCCCCGAGATGATTTCGATCGGCGTGGACGTGATCCACCCGCTGGAGCCCCTCGCGGCGACCGACCTCCCGGCCGTGAAGGCGAACTTTGGAGAGCAGATCAGCTTCCTGGGCGGCATCGATATCTCGCATGCCATGCCGGGCAGTCGCGCAGATGTGATCGAAGAAGCTCGGCTGCGGATCTCGCAGCTCGCTGCCGGCGGCGGGTACGTCCTGGCGCCCTCCAACCATTTGCAGGCAGATGTCCCTGCGGAGAACGTAGCGACGTTGTTCGAAACCGCGCGTGAGCTCGGAGGATATCCTGTTCAAGCTTAAGGTACCTATGTCAAATGCCTCTCTAAATTACATCACACAGGCCCGGGCGATCCTGGACCGCATAGAATCCACGCAAATGGATGCGATCGAGCGCGCCGCCGAAGTCTGCACACAGGCCATTGCAGGCGATGGACTCGTGCATCTGTTTGGGACCGGTCACTCCCGCATTTTCGTCGAGGAGATGTTTCCCCGCCATGGGAGCTTTCCCGGCTTTCACCCGATCGTCGAGCTCTCACTCACCTATCACAATCTCGTCGTGGGCTCGAACGGGCAGCGCCAGGCGATGTTCCTCGAGCACGTCGAAGGCTTTGGGCAGGTCATCCTGCGCAACTTCGTCTTCAACGCACCCGATTGTTTCCTCGTATACTCGAATAGTGGCGTCAACGAAGTGGTAGTGGATGTTGCCCTGGAAGCCAGACGGCTTCAGCTGCCTCTCATTGCCGTCGTCTCTGTAGAGCACTGCACGGCTGTCCCCGCGGCACACTCGAGCGGCAAGAAACTGATCGATGTCGCCGATATTGTCATTGACAATTGCACCCCCGCCGGGGATGCCATGGTCCGCGTGCCGGGCCTGGAAGACCCGGTGGGGCCCGGCTCCACGATCGGTGCGGCGACCGTGACCAACGCGCTGAAGTGCCGCATCGCGGAAAAATTGACCGCGCTCGGCAAGCCGCCGATCGTGCTGACCAGCAGCTACTTTATCGGCAGCGAAGCCAGCAAACGGCGCTTCGATGAGTGCTACGACGACTACCGCGATCGCGTCCAAAAAGTGTACGGCTGTCGATGAACCGGCTTCAGGATCAGGTTGCGATCGTGACCGGTGGTGCAAGTGGGATCGGGCTTGCCACCGCGCAGCTATTTGCCGAGGAAGGGGCGCGCGTGGTTGTGTTCGATATCCAGCCCACCGATGCAGAGTCGATGCGCGTGGATCTGACCGCCCCGGTCGAAGTGGAGGAGGCAGTCAAGGGCGTGATTTCCGGGTACGGGCAGCTCGATATCCTGGTCAACGTCGCCGGCGGCAGCGGGCGCAAATGGGGCGATGGTCCTGCAGACTCTTGCACACTCGAGGGCTGGGACAAGACCCTGAGGTTGAACCTCGACAGTGTTTTTTATTGCTGCAAATATGCGCTGCAGCCGATGCTGAGCCAGGGACACGGGGTCATCGTCAATGTATCTTCTGTGCTGGGACTTGTGGGCGGCGACGAGGATTTTGCCACGCACGGCTACGCTTCCAGCAAGGGAGCCGTGATCAGCCTGACGCGCTCGATCGCCGCGTACTATGCCCCGCGCGGCATCCGCGCCAATGTAATCTGTCCGAGCCTGATCGCCACCCCGATGAGCCGGCGCGCCCAGGAGAGCGACCACATCCGGTCGCGGCTGCCCGAACTGCAACCGCTCACGGGCGAATTTGGCTCTGCGCGCGATGTCGCGCAGGCAGCGCTGTATCTTGCATCCGCTGAGTCCTCGTTTGTGACCGGCTCGGTCCTGACCGTCGACGGCGGCTGGACGGTAAGGTAGAAGCATAGAGCGATATCGATGCGGCGCTACAGCAACCTATGACAATCTTCGATGAATTCTTTAAGGTTGGTATCCTCCCCGTCCTGGAGATCGACTCGGCAGAGCATGCCGCGCCCCTGGCAGAGGCGCTGCTCGCCGGAGGTCTGCCAGTCGCCGAGATCACCCTCCGGACCGAACACGCCCTCGAGGCGATCTACCAGTTGGCGCGTGGGGGAACGGGAATCCTTCTCGGTGCAGGGACTGTGCTGAACCGGGAACAGGCACAGGCCGCACAAGACGCCGGCGCGCAGTTCCTGGTGTGCCCGGGAATGATCGAGGAGGTGGTCCGCTGGGCGCAGGACCACCAGGTCCCCATCCTGGCGGGCGCGGTGACTCCGACGGAGATGATCCGTGGGATCAACCTGGGTCTCTCGATCCTCAAGTTCTTCCCCGCCGAAACGATGGGTGGGCTGAACGCCATCCAGGCCATGTCCGATCCGTTTCCCCAGCTGCGCTTCATCCCGACCGGTGGTGTGAAGCTAGACAACGCCGCTCAGTATCTGCAACATCCAAAAATCCATGCGGTGGGCGGCTCGTGGATGGCCAAGAGGCAGATGATCAACGATGAAAGATTTGCTGAGATCCAGCGCATGGCACAGGAAGCCAGCGATCTGGTCAAACAAGTCAGGAGCTATCATCCATGAAAGAGCAACCATTGCGTACCACGGTGATCGGAAGCTATCCCTTTCCCTCGTGGCTGGAGCTGGCAACACAGCAGCTGGACAAATTCGGTACGGATGAGATCGCCGAGCTGCAGGAAGATGCGGTGCTTGTCGCGATCCACGATCAGGTAGGGGCGGGGCTCGACGTTATCACCGACGGCGAGCAATCCCGGCTGGACTTCAACCTGTCTTTCTATGGATACTTACAGGGTATTCAACCCAACGAGCGCCCGCTGCGCGTGTTTGGTCCGCCCGCGCACGACCAGCGCGGCAAGCACAACATCGTGGACGAGATCACGGCGCCGCGCGGCCTGGGCGTTTTGGAAGAGTACGAGCGTCTGAAACGACTTGCCCCGCAGGGTTTCACGCTCAAAGCCAGCGTCCCCGGTCCCTACACATTGAGCGGACGATTGAATCCCAGCGCGCGTTACCCGGACCGCTACGCTGTAACGGAAGCGCTGCTTCCGATCGTGCGCGCGGAGCTAGAAGCGTTGGTGGATGCAGGCTGCCAGGAGATCACGGTGGACGAGCCGTCCATGAGCTGCTATGCTTATAAAGAGGACACGAAGCGCTTCGTGGACATCTTCAACCGTACCGTCGAGAGCATCTCCGGCAAGACCCATCTATCCACGCACCTCTGCTTTGGGAATTTTAAAGCAAGGGCGGTGGGACCTCGTCGCTATGCACCGATGTTCCCCGATTTTCTCGACATGAAGGTCGACGAGATCCATCTCGAGATGGCAAGCCGCGAGTTTTCGGAGATCGAGACCATCGAGGAGATCGCGAAGGTGAAGGATGTGGCAGTCGGCATCGTGGATGTGAAGTCCTACTACATCGAAACGCCCGAGGATATCGCCGGCCGCGTGCGTCACTGCCTGAAGTATGCGCCGCCCGAGCGCCTGTCCTTCGCGCCGGACTGCGGCCTCAGCCAGACTGCGCGCGGGGCAGCAAAGCTCAAGCTGCAGAATATGGTCAAGGGCGTGAAAATGGTAAGGCGAGAATTGGGGATCGAGGAGCCAACCGTGCCCTGAGTTCTCCACAAGTCCGGAGACCTGTGATTCCAAAGAATTATGATCAAACCTGTTCTACAAGACGACGCATTTCTCGACAATGTGTTCCGCGCCCGGCAGCGCCCCGACCAGCTACATCTCTGGTGGCTGGGACAGAGCGGTTTCCTGATCCAGTGGCAGGGACGTCATCTCCTGCTCGATCCCTATCTTTCGGATTCATTGACAAAGAAGTACGCGGGCACAGAAAAACCGCACGTGCGGATGACAGAGCGTGTGATCGCGCCGGACCGCCTGAACTTTATCGACCTGGTCACCTCCAGTCACAACCACACCGATCACCTCGACGGCGAGACCTTGATCCCTTTGATGCAAGTGAATCCCGATCTGACGCTGATCCTCTCGCGCGCCAATGTGGATTTTGCGGCGCAGCGGTTGCAGGTCCCGCCGGAACGACTGACTCCGATTCGAGCCGATGGCGATGCGATCCACTCGGATCCATTTGTGTTCCACGCCATTCCCTCCGCCCACGAAACCCTGGAGCAGGACGATCAGGGCGACCACCGCTTCATTGGCATGGCGGTGCAGGCAGGTCCATGGACGATCTACCACAGCGGCGATTGCGTCCCGTACGATGGCCTGGCGGGGCGGCTCCGCAAATGGCAGATCGATATTGCCCTGCTCCCCATCAATGGTCGGGACCCCGGGCGCGGTGTGGCGGGCAATTTTAGCGGAGAGGAAGCAGCCCAATTGGGAACGGA
>DAITPI010000395.1:0-4398 GCA_036833655.1 Anaerolineales bacterium
GAGGCTTGATGTACGGCTGGTAAACCTGGGTATTGAGTAGCCGAAAGTCATCGGCGATGTCTTTTGCAAGCTTTTGGACGATAGGCTGGAGCAGTGGTTCATAAAAACGCTTTTTGATTTCTTCCAGCTCATTCGCCACGAATTGACGGTGCTTCTCCAATGCAGGGTCCAGGACTTTCCTGATGTCCGCTGTCTCACTGGCTATGAATGTCTTCGTTCTTTCTGCTGCCGTCTGGAAAGCATCCTGATAGAAAAACTCGTGCAGGGAAGCAGTCTCGCTCGCCTCAAACTTGTTAAGGCGGTCCATAAACGATCCAGCCGACGGATTACTCAGAGGCTGTACGATCTTTTCATCGATGAACGCCTTCGTTTTTTCCCACCAATTTGGTTCCGGTCTTGGTGCCGCCTCCTGATCTTTGAGCCAGGTGGTTGCGCGGTAGACTTCAGCCCTGGTCTGTTGGGCATCCGCTATTTCTTTCCACTCCTTCTCCACCTGCTTCATGATCCAGGGGATGCCATCCTCGATCTCCATCCGTTCGATTTTTGCTGCCCGCGAGGCAGTCAATGCGGGGTCACGATGTCGCAGAGCTTGCTCGCGTTCCCAGTCCTTTGTTTCCTCCATATCCTGCAGACCCGCTCTCCTTGCCATGGGAATCGAAAAGGGGTCCGGGGGCTCTGGCGCTTCCAGCGCCTGCTGCTTGAGCCAGTTCTCCTGTTGCTTCTGCAACTTCATTTCCCGCTTTTTGGTTTCATTCTCCAGCTCTTGCACCGCTTCCCTGGACTGTCTCTCTATTTCTTCTTCGCGTTTGCGTCGCATATCGAGTACATAAGCGGTCGCCGCACCGATCGCTGCTGCGGCTGCTGCGCCCCATAAGACATTCGTGGATGCCAGCGGAATCGAGCCAGCAGTTCCCGTTGTCAGCAAAAGGGATTGCGTTGTTGTCTCTTTCGTATTGGTTACGGAACCGCCAAAATCAAGCGCGGGAGGAATAGCCATATCAGATGGAATTTCCTCCAGCGAGAGATCGGCGGGAGGGATCGGCGTTTCCGCAGGAGCCTCCTGGCTGAACAGCGCAAGGAGGCCTGTCGGCTCGGGCACAATCACCCGGCCCAGCCGGATCCGCTCGTTGCCGGCCTGATCGCTCGCCTTGATCCAGACGAGATAGACACCTGGCGGCGCCTCCGTCTTGTCCCTGAACTGTCCGTTCCAGTCGATGTCCTGAGAATACGTTGCTCCGGAGACATTCTCGTCCCAGGCGAGCTTGGCGTAGCGCTCATCCTCGTCTTCGATAACGATCCGCAGAGCCGCCAGGCCGCTGCCAGTATCCGATACACTGTAGGGCACATTTCGACCAAGTTCCCACGAAACGGGCAGCTCGATGTCGGGCGCGACACTGTCCACCAGGAATTCCTGTCGGGGTGTCTCCGTGGTATTTCCGGCATTGTCGACAGCTTTGAAGCGGATGGTATGCTGCCCATCCGTGAACGAAACGGGTGATGTATACGCCTGGTATCCGCCGCCATCGGCGGAAGCTTCGAAAGACCGCAACCCGGACGTCGCGTCGCTGGACAGTGCCGAGATCCGGGTCGCCGAGCGGTACCAGCCATTTCTGCCTGTTGTTCCATCGATCGTGAAGTTGACAGACGGGGTGGTCGCGTCCACCGAGAGCGTCGCGGAGGCGCTGGAAACATTCCCTGCGTTATCGGAGGCGCTGACAACCAGATTATGGACGCCATCACCCAGTGTCGTGGAAGACTGCCACGGACCACCATTGACAGACAGTAAAGCGCTCGCCAATCCTGATGTAGAGTCGGATCCGAGTGCAGTTACGGTTGTGGGAGATACGTACCAACCGTTCTGTCCATTTGCCCCGCTGATATTCAGGCTGACATCCGGTGAGACTGTATCTACCCTCGCCGAGGTACTCCCCATAAAGGAGCTGTCGCCAAAAGAAGAGAGCGCCCAGAAGGAAAAATTGTTGTCCCCTTCATTCAGCGTTAGGCTGCAATTCGTCCCTGTGCAGGCAAAGGGCTGTCCGTTCAGGATGCCCTCAATGAGAGTAATGCTGTACCCCTCGACCGGCTCATTGGCGTTCAGGAAAAGCTGAGGTGTAGTGGCGCCACACCAGCCATTTTGCAGAGTGCAGCCCTGCAAGGAGCCGTCAATTGTGGCGGGCGGATAGGTAATCGTGGTTTCCTCAAGCGGTTGTTCCCTTTGCCAGTATTGACGCCCGACATTAGCAGCACTACATTTCGGTCCGCTGCTCGGATACGCTTGCCATGGTTTGCTCTCATTCGAACAGAGCCAGTCCTCAACGGTGTGATACCGGTAATCCCCTTTTGCAGCTACAAACTCACATTCGTTGAGAGTAATCTTGCAGACGCCGCCAGTTGTGGTAGTGACCGTTCGATTGGGACCGAGGTAATCTGCCAGAGCCGGCGTGACGATGGTCAATGTCACAGCGACAACCAGAAAGCAAAGGATCCATGTTTTGTGAATCGGCAAGGATTGCATACTGCAATTCCCTCCTGTGCGATGTTAGGTTCGATGAACCGATTGAAGCGTATTGTACATAAACGCGCAAACCTTGTATTAACAACTTTGCAAATTGTCTGGATAAATACGGTACTGTTCATCCACCCTTTTCAAATCTGTATGGTGAAGAGCCAGCGCAGGGCTGGCGGGCATCACAGGCATGGTTTTCGCACGGCCACAAATGGATCCGCGAATTCAAGCGAATCGACGCGAATGGGGTTTCGCGAGAATTTGCGCAGATTGGCGGAGACCATCGATATTAAGCAGGACCTCGAGCAGACGATGTAAGCCCGGGAGAGCGAAGCCTCTCAGGTATAATCTCGCCCATGCGCAGCGCCGTCATCGTCTATAACCCAAGTGCGGGGCGTTTTTCTGTCCGGCCGTTCATCCCGGCGGTGGTCCAGGAGCTGGAGTCCGCCGGCTGGACGGTGGATGCCATCGAAACTAAGAGCGGCGAGCACACCGTCGAGCTGGCGCGCCAGGCAGCCAGGGACGGCAAGGACGCCGTCTTCGCCGCCGGCGGCGACGGCACGATCGGCAACGTGGTCAACGGGCTAATCGGCTCCGAGACCGCCCTGGGCGTGCTGCCAGCCGGCACGGCGAACGTTTGGAGCATCGAGCTGGGCCTCAAGCCCTTCTCGTGGACCCGCCCGTGGGCCTTGCGGCGCAACGCCCTGCTCCTGGCGGAGGCGCCGGCATACCGCGTTGACGTGGGCTCGTGCAACGGGGTCGCGTTTATGCTGTGGGCGGGCATCGGGCTGGACGCCATGGCGATCCAATCCATGGAGCCGCGCATCCGGCTCGACAAGTTCTTCGCCGCGCCCGAATACGCCGCCACCGCCATCTGGAACGCCGCCGGGTGGAGCGGGCTGCACCTGCACATCTGGACGGACGAGCACGAGGTGGCGGGACGCTACATCCTGGCGGTGGCGACCAACATCCGCCACTACATGGGCGGGCTTTCCAACCTCTCGCCAGATGCCTGCCTCGACGACGGCTCCCTCGACCTGTGGCTCTTCAGCGGGAGCAACCTGGGCGACGCCCTGCGGCACGCCTACGAGCTCTGGCGCGGCACCCACGTCACCTCCGACGTCGCCCGGCGCATCCCCTTCCGCCGCCTGCGCGTGGAAGCCGATGCCCCCTTCTGGATCCAGACTGACGGCGAGGCGCGCGAGCAGGCGCAGGTCGCCGAGATCCACGTCCAGCCGCGGGCGCTCAAGCTGCTCATGCCGCCCGCCGGGATGGACCTGCTGACGGCGAAGCATCGCATCGAAGGCATGCAAGGTATTCCATGAACGTTCGTGACCTCTTCAACAGGTGGGTGCTGCTGGGCGCCCTGGGGCTCGCCGGGCTCCTGCTCCTGATCACCGCCATCCTCATCGGCCTCACCGCGGCGACGCAGCCCTCCGGCGTTGGCTTTGTCCCCGCAGACCTGACCGTGATCCCCGCCCCCACCAGCACCTCGGGCGCTCCGCCCACGCCGACCATCGACCCGTTTGCCACGCCCACCTCCCCCTCGGGCATCGCCATCGGCAACTACGTCCAGATCACCGGCACCGAAGGCCAGGGACTGCGCATCCGCTCGGAGCCCGGGTTGAGCGGCGATTTCCAGTTCCTTGCGTATGATTCGGAGGTCTTCGTGGTCCAGGACGGTCCGCGGGAGGTGGACGGCTACACCTGGTGGTACCTGGTCGCCCCCTACGACGAGACCCGCGTCGGCTGGGCTGCCGCCGACTTCCTGACGTATGTCCCCGCGCCGGAATAGAGCTAGAGAGTAGAGAGTGGAAAGTGGTGAGTAGAAAGTGGTGAGTAGAGAGTAGGAAGTGGAGAGGAACCGATCGATGAACGAGCGACCAACCGGC
>DAITPI010000396.1:0-4391 GCA_036833655.1 Anaerolineales bacterium
TCTCGATGATCATATTTGGATTGGGGATCTGCTGCCGGTTTGCCGCGATGATTTCGTTGATGTTGGCGCCATAACAGCGGGCGATCTGGAATAGCCACTCGCCCTTATCCACGGTGTGGGTGATCGTGCTGCCCGGCGTGAGATTGGAGGGAGAGGCGGGCGTGGTTGGTGGCGGCGTCTGGGTGATGGTGAGGTTGGCAATGGTCACGCTGACAGCCGCGGAGGTCTGCCCTGCGCCGGATGCTGTGGCGCTGTTTGTCAGGGTGGCGCTGGTCATATCGGCCTGGGTAATGAGGTAGGTGGCGGTACAGTTAATACTCTGGTTGGTGGCGAGCGTGGTATTCGCCGGACCGCAGTTGAACGCTGCGCCTAACTTATTATCCGTGACGGTAAATTGCACCGGTCCGAGAGCTGTGGTGCCCGCATTGGTGATCACGTAGGTATAGATGATCTGCTGCCCGACCTGACCATAAGTCTGTGAGCTGGATGTCTTCGCCAGCTTAAGCACCACGCTCGGCTGTGGGGTGGCCGTAGCACGCGTCAGC
Source organism: Anaerolineales bacterium (assembly GCA_036833655.1). Taxonomy (GTDB): domain Bacteria; phylum Chloroflexota; class Anaerolineae; order Anaerolineales; family Villigracilaceae; genus Defluviilinea. The sequence continues at coordinate 546 of DAITPI010000396.1, forward strand.
GTTACCCCCGAGGCGTTCGAGATGATGCCTCCCACCGTGGCGGTGGCGACGTTCGTGACGGAGCCCGTGTTGAAATCCGCCTCGCTGATCGTGTAGGAGGCAGAGCAGGTAATCTGTTCATTGAGGTCGAGGTACGGATCGAGATCCCCCACAGTGTTCACGTTCGGGCAAAGCGCCTGGCGTGACCCATCGCTGATGATGACGGGTCCCGCTAGCTGGCCCGATCCCGTGTTCATCACGGTGTATTGGTACGTAACCACTTCGCCCGCCCGGCTGAATGTATTGATCCCGCCCTGCATCCCGACGGTGAGCCTCACCACGGATTGCCCGGGCACCGCCGCGGCTGGCGGTCCAAACAAGTTGCATGCCGCAATGATAAGCACGATGATGACTGAGAAAGAACTACGCATGATCCTATTCATACACATATCCTTTTCGAAGTCTCGCCTTTCGCGGGCTTTGCGCAATCCGAGCCCTGTGAGGGAGGTCGCTGCCTATCGCTGATTACCGCCTCCCAGGCTAGATCCATCCGCCGGACGTGCATGCGGTATTGTATAAATTAGTATAGCATTAAGAGCGCAAAATGAAGGCGCGAATTTCCGTCTTCGTCCCGTGCCGCGACGGGGGCAGCCGGTGTTTCTCGGAAGCCGAATCTATGGCCCGGTCACAAGCTTCCCTCGTGACCAGCTTCTGTTTGCCAGCTGCCAGCTATGGTCATGGCGCGATGAAAGAGAACCAAAAACGCGACCCGGGTTGGGTCGCGTTCTTGCTGTAGATTTGCGCTCTGCTACGAGGCTGGCACGACAAAATTATAGTAGCCCTGCAGGCCATCCGCTGCCTCCTGGATGGACAGGAGCAGGTCCGCGTTGTAAATACCGTCCGAGTCGTTCTGTGCCACGCCCGGGAAGAACAATTGCGATGTGATCGTCTGTCCATTCGGCGCCTGCACCTTGAAATGGATATGCTCGGTGCGGCCCGGGTACAGTCCCGGTACGACGGTGATTAGCTGGTAACGACCATTTGCATCGGTGAACTGGTGGCCGCGCAGGGTGTAGCCGCTGTTGTCATAATTTCCGTTGGCGTCCGCTTGCCAGAAATCCAGCCAGGCGTTTGCGACCGGTTGGCAGTTGGTATCGTACACGTAGCCCGTAATGACGATCTTCGTCCCCGCCATGCCCTCCTGGTACAGGTTGGCCTGTTCCGGCGAGCCGGCTTTGTAATAGGGCCCTTCCGTCAGGGCAGGGGTTGCAGTCACCGATGAGCTGCCGGCGCTGCAGGCGAGGCTCGCTATCGCCTGCGTGTCCGTGCTGTTCACTGCGGTTGGCGAGACGACATCCGTACTGCTGGCTGCAGTGGGTTCGACTGTAGACGCTGTGTTATTCACCGGGTTCGCCGTCGCTGCCGGTGCACAGGCAGCGAGCAGGACCAGTGCTGTCAGGCTTACAACGCTAATGATGTGTTTTCGGTTCATTTCTCTTCTCCGTTTCTAAGGCTAGCGCCCAGTATATCCGCCCGGGATTGGCAACTCATGAAGAAACTATGAGCGTTTTGTGAAGAGTGGAGACGCCTTTCAGCGAACAGCGGAATTGCGTGACTTTTCCTCTTTTCGGGGGATGCCAGGAGGAGAGCTAGAATTTGAGCAGGATTTGTGCTACAGTACTATTGCAGAGAACTGTTCCATTCGTGAAAGGAGGTTGCCATGACCCCGCGACAACGACTGAACGTTCTTCTGGCGGACGACGGCTCTCAGCATGCACAGGCAGCTGTGGAGTGGTTAAAGAATATCCCCCTCCCACCAAAAAGTCGCATTCTCGTTTTCCGGGCCTTCCATTCCGGGCAAATTCCCTGGATCTCTGAGTACGAAAGCACCCTGGAAAGGACAAAGACCCAGCTTCTCACGATGGGCTACCGTGTGGAGACCGAGCTGCAAATGGGTCACGCGGCGGAGATGATCCTGGAGATTGCCGAGGCGCGCAAGCCCGACCTGATTGCTCTCGGCGCAAAGGGATTGCGCTCCACTGCGGATATTCTGCTCGGCGGCGTGGCGCAACATGTGGTCGAACACGCCAGTTGCCCGGTCCTGGTCCTGCGGGCGCCGTACCAGGGATTTTGTCGCATCCTGTTGGTCACCGATGGATCGCCCTCCAGCCAGCGGGCGGCGCGGTACCTTGCCAGGTTCCACCTGCCCGAAGACGCGGATGTGCACGTCCTGCATGTCCTGCCGCCGCTCCGGCCACCGCTCATGATGGAGCCCTACCTGGGGACCTGGCAGACCGTGTATGTGGCATTCCCCTCAGTGGCTGAGGAGGATGCGGTGCTCAAGAGGGAAACAGCAGCCGGACAGGCGCTCCTTGCCCGGGTCTCCAGCCTTCTCGAGCGCCACGGGATCCGGTCCACGCCCGTGCTGGAGCGCGGCGACGCGGCGACCCAGATCCTCGACTATGTCCGCCAGAACAAGATCGACCTTGTCGTGGCGGGCTCGCGCGGCCTCAGCCAGCTGAAGAGCCTGTGGATGGGCAGCGTCTCACGCAAGCTCGTCCATTACGCAAATTGCTCGGTCCTGATCGTGAAGGAGCCCCGGAAGGAGTAACCCATGGAAGTGGAAATTGGAAGAGTAACCCACTATTACAGTCACCTGAATGTCGCGGTCCTGCAGCTCACGGATGAACTGAAGACTGGTGAGCATATCCACATCTTCGGGCACACCACCGACTTCATCCAGAAGGTGACCTCGCTGGAAATCAACCATCACCATGTGGCATCCGTGAAAGCTGGTGACAATGTAGCCCTGAAGGTGGTCGAACCGGTACGCGTACACGATGTGGTCTACCAGGTCACGGAAGAGGCATTTGCTATCCCGTAGTGGAGGCGCGAGAAATCTTCTGTAGCCTAGAGGGGGAGGTTTTGATTCATCCGGGCCGCCATAGATTGCCCACTCGCCCTATGTTAATGTATGACTACGGGCGTTGTCACTCGCTTCGGCTGGCATCGGGAAGCAGGAACACAAAATCTACGCCACGCTTTGAAGGGCGCAAATTCCCAATGGGTTTGATTCCCTGAGTCTGGTAACTGTGAGATTTACTTCCGGGCGCCGCTAGCCCATGAGCTTATCGAACTCCTCCATAGATACGGCTTGTGCCGTACTGAACGAGGCCCCGATCAATTTGGCTAAGGCTGCCGAGGTCTTCATGGCTTGACCAGCATCTGGCAGTTCCATGATGAGCACGAGATCCACATCGCCGAGCAGGGCATAGCCAGCTTTGAACACTCCACCGTTCTTCTTGATTAAAGCCAGCGCTCTGGTGCTGCGCGCCGCACTGATTCCCTTCATACCCTCCTGTGAATACTTTCCAAACATGAAGTAAGTTGCCATATCGTTATCTCCTTTCATCCAGGCACAGAACGATCCGGTCGATAGGAAGATTGCAAACTCGCTTCAGTGGAAGAAAAGAAAATGGAAAAGATCTGTATCTATTTTAGCACGGCGCCATGGTCTTCGCGCAGCCAAATCAACTGCCGTTTGCCTCGGAAGTAAAAGTTCCCTGTTCTTTCCGACCAGGTAAGAGCATGCGGAAGGTTAACCCGACAACAAATGCTTCTATGATGAGCTATGCATGCGGATACCAGTTTCAGCGAGTCTCTGGGGCAATAATGGCACGAAATCTCCAGCAGGGATGAGAATGTGTTCTTTCCCGTAGATTAGAACCGTCTGAAGACCCCTAAAGGATTTCCCCACTTCCACAGGGTAAGTCCTTATTGACGCGCTTGGAAGCAGTTCACATAATACAAGTCTAAGGGAAGTGGTTTCGGATAACCATGAACCGCCGAATTTGTCTTGATAGGGGA
>DAITPI010000397.1:0-4383 GCA_036833655.1 Anaerolineales bacterium
GGGAACAGGCGCGGACGCCGGAACAAGGTCCAGAAAAAGAGCCGCCAGTACTGGACGCGTTCGACGCCACGGATACCCAGCTGGTAAATGGAACGCCCGAACGCGAGAATATATTGCGGGTCCCATTGGGCTCTGATTCTGCGTGGCTGGTACTCGCGCAGAAATGTCAAAACACGCTCATAATAGTATTTGGGAGCGTAGAGCTGGTTGAGAACCTTACGGTAACCCTCCTGAAGCGTTTCCAAACCCATCCTGGGGATGATGTTGGTCGAGCCATCCACGTTATCGCCTGAAAATTCGCTTACCAGGCGTCCTTCTTCTTGCATGCGCGCGTACAGGCGCGTTCCCAAGGGGGCTTGCAGCAACCCGACCATGGCCGTCACGATTCCACTTTTCTGAATGAAATCGATCTGCTGCTGAAAGATCGAGGGCAAATCATGATCGAACCCGACGATGAATCCGCCCTGTACCTGGAGACCGGCGCGCTGGAGCTTCTTGACGCTCTCCACCAGATCGCGGCCCGTGTTCTGGTTCTTGCTGCACTCGGTAAGGCTGGCTTCATTGGGCGTTTCGATGCCGACAAAGACAGTATCGAACCCGGCCTGTACCATCAGCCTAAGCAATATGGGATCATCGGCCAGATTAATCGAAGCCTCTGTGCTGAATGGCATGCCCATTTTGCCCTTCCGCCATTCGATTAAGGCTGGCAGCACTTCGGATTTGATCTGCTTTTTATTTCCAATAAAGTTGTCATCCACGAAGAAGATGCTCTTTCGCCAGCCCAGTGCATAGAGGCTGTCCAATTCAGCAATGATCTGCGCAGCAGTTTTCGTGCGCGGGCGATGCCCCAGGAGCGCTGTCACATTGCAGAAGTCACAATTGAACGGACAGCCGCGCGAAAACTGAATACTGATTGTTTCATAATGTTTGAAATCTGCCAGCTGCCAAAGGGGGACAGGAGTCTGGTGGATATCGGGGAATTCCGCTGAGGCATAGACGCGCCGAGCCTGACCCTGTGCCAGGTCCCGCAGGAATGGTGCAAGAGTCTCCTCTGCCTCGTTCAAGACGAAGTGGTCCACTTCCGGGAAGTGCTCATGCTCCATCGTGAAGAGTGGGCCGCCAGCCACCACCCGCACACCGGCTGTTTTGCAGCGTTCGAAGATGGCTCGTACCGATTCGCGCTGCACGACCATGGCACTGACGAAGACATAATCGGCCCATGCCATGTCTTCTTCCGTGAGGCTGGTGATGTTGAGATCGACTAATCGTTTTTTCCACTCGGGAGGCAACATTGCGGCGACGGTTAATAAGCCCAGCGGAGGTGCCCCGGCCTTCTTTCGAATAAACTTAAGCGCATGTTTGAAACTCCAGAAGGTGTCCGGAAACTCGGGGTAAACAAGCAGGATTTTCACTGCACCTCCTTTTCTATTCGTCTTTTACGAATCTGACGCCTTTTCTGTTGCTGGCCGAAATATGCAGTGGATATCTACAGGTATGCTCGCGGACCTCGCGACCACGGGTAATATGTACCGGCGCGAATTGAATCCCAGACCCAGTGTCTTAAATCCACGGTACTTGCCCGGGGATTCCTGATTACCCTACCCATCAGGTCGCAGGGTGTAGAGAAAGCCACAAATTGATCGCATATCCAGGCATTCTAAGGTCGTGCGATTGACACTCCGCACAATTTTGTATTCTTTGTATCTTGCAGCCGTAACTATCGACCTTTGGAGAAGCTCCGAAACCAATTTCGAACTTTTTCAACAGGCTTTTCCTGCTCTCTTAGTTGAGCCGTGATTGCCCAAAACGAGATCCTTTCACCGCACTCACAAATGACGTACTCCGACCCAATCGTTTGGTCTCCGCCCTTTGCCGCAGAGTCAATAACTGGGTTATTCATTATTGTCCTCTTGCATGCGGGGCATGTGATTTGGTTTTCCATCGTCTTTCCTTTCCTGGTCGTTGTGACAACTGAAATGAACGTTAATGGAGACGGTCGTTATCGCCTTAAGCAGCAAGACTGATGTAAACCGTCTCACTGCGCGAACTGTAGCCTGCCCAGTATGTCGCTCCATCCACCTGGTACTTGTCCATCAGTACCGCCCGTCCAACACCATCAACCTGTTCAATGAACACGGTTTTTTGATCTGGTACCCGCGTGACCTTAATATCACTATGTCCAGCCTCATTCTTCCGGCTGTATTGCTCCACGACCTTCAATAGCTGATCATTCGTCATCGGATCTCACTTAATCTTTCTTCATGTCATCTGCTGGTAGAAATCGAGGTTCGGCCAATGTCTTTCCGTAGGAGGGCCATCTAGCTTCCGGTTCAGAGTGTCGACCCATCGTCTTATCAACCTGTTCTTTCATCAATGGCTTGGAAGGCTACTTCTCCGCTACGTTCATGATTCGATAGTGCAGCTTGAACAGCCTCAGCAATGGTTTTTTCGGCCTGAACTGGGAATACCGTAATTAAGCTGTTCCTCTCAGGCTGTCTTGCAAATTCATCCGCCAGCCCCCCTGTGCGACTCAACGCAAGCACCGGACGGCCGTTCTTCACACTCAATTCGATATCTTTCCGCGAGATTTCTCCACCACTGATCAGAATCGTCACCGATCGCTGTCCTTTGGATAGTACAGTCGCTGTATCGACAATCCAGGGAGCCTCATCCCCAAACTGGTCGCCGGGCACGAGGATGAAATGGGAGTAATGAGATGCCAGTTGCCAACGCTGTTTCCCCAACCATAAGAATTTTGTGTTAAGCGGGCCGTTGGGCCAGGTGACTTGCTCTTCCGGCGTCACGCCAACAAGTGGAAATTTGTACCCATTCTGCGACTTTACCTTGCCGATTTCAGCCATCACACCGATGTCTCTGCCTCCGCAGATGACAACAGCGTTCATGCCTTCCGCGGTCCTGGCAATCATCTCGATGGCCCGTCGAGTAACATCCCCATGAGGTTCATTGATCTCATCACCAATGAGAACGATCACCGGGTATCCGCGATTCAAGCCCAACGCAAGGATCGCTTGTTCCAGATTCGACCGCTCCACGGGAAAAACGCTAAGCGTTTGCTGGTCTGGAAAATTGATTGTTTCAGTTCGCATAAACCCTTCTCTTCACACATTCATCATTTTCTGATCGGTCGTCGGCCTGCTGCGACGAGACCAGGAACCAACACATTGACCGGTTTGATACTTTCTTTTGATCTTGAAAACTGGCTCAGTTTGCCGTGCATAAATACAAGCGGATAAGCCAGCACAGTAAGCAGATCCATAACGATAAAAAACAAATTCAGCTTCAAGGTCTATTCTCCTGGTTTTCGAAGTCACTCAATTACCTGTCTTCCATCTCTGTAACCCGTCTGCTAATTTCCTGCCTGGCGCGTTCGTGGGTGCAACCCTCGTGCAGATCATCGCCAACATGACATGTGACAACCTTACACTGCTTCACGAGGAATCTCCTTCCATTTGAGCTATTTGCTCCACATAACGATTACGGGTGGTCGTTTGCGTACAACCGCGTAGGGTACATGTACCCCAATCTCATAGTACGACAAACACTCCCCGGCCGCATCCATCAGACGGGGAGTGTTTGTCTCCGCCACTTGGGGGAGTATTCGCCGACTATTTTCTTCTGCTATCTTTTGTGGGGAATTGAAAGATCATTGATCCCGTACTTGTGCGCGCCAATCGGATTCTATTAGGCAACAACTCGGGAATCCCGGTCTTGATCGGCGTCAAAACAGCGGCAATTTCGCGCAAAGTGCCACGATTCTGGTTGCCAATGAATGCTATCTGATCACCCGCGAGGAGACAAAAGCACGGTTGCAGACTGCACCGCACCCAGCCCTTCCGAATGGAGGAGGAACTTCAGATCTTCCTAAAGGCAAAAATGGCTCTCAACGGAGGGTTGGAGCGAATGGGGAAGGAGATGCAAGCCCTCAAAAAGCAGCTGTGAAGTACTGTCCGTCACCAGTATGAGTTAGGAAGCAGATCGCCTCGACTTTTCTTCAAGAACAGGACCGATCAGTGCGGTTTCTAAAATCAACAGACCGCACTTTTTTTGATGTACGGTCTGTTCCGGGAAACTGAATTCCATTCTTTGAAGTTGTGGCTGTGATCATACTACCTCCGACCACGAAACCAGCCACGTTCCTTGACAGTGACCTTTCTATGCAGTTTGAACAAAGAACCTGGCATTTATCAATCTCCGACTGAATCCTCCTGCTTGACCAACCCCCTGCTACCATTCTTGTAATCGCCATATCTTTTGCTCCGACATGGTGAAATTCCAGCACACGGGGATCGGCCTCGCCGCAGACTTCACAAGGATGGCGAAGTAGATACTGGTATACAAATTCGCGTGCAGCTTCACGGGCTG
>DAITPI010000398.1:0-4372 GCA_036833655.1 Anaerolineales bacterium
CGCCAGCAAATATGTGGCAGATCTCGCGCCTGCAGACCTGCGAGGCCGTTATATGTCCATTTACTGGCTGGGCTGGGGACTGGCGCGTACCCTCTCTCCCATCATTGGCGGTTTCCTGAATGACAATGTTGCGCCGCGTGCGATCTGGATCGGCGGTCTGCTGATCGGCTTGACCAGCACTCTGGGGCTGTTCGTGCTCAGCCGGCTCTCCCTGCCTCGGCGTATGCCTGTCACCGAGCCTTAGCGCCCCGCCATGCATAGGCGTCAGATCATCTCGCGTGGTTGTCTACAGCGTCACAGGCTTGTATAATGCGTGAGAAGATTCTATGGTTAACATGATTCAACTGCGCGATGTGATGGAAAGCGATCTTCCCATCTTCTTCGAGCACCAGCTCGACCCTGAAGCTTCGCAGATGGCGTCCTTCCCCTCGCGAAGCCGGGATGGGTTCATGGCGCACTGGAAAAAGATCATGGCCGATGATTCCAACCTGATCAAGACCATTCTGTATGACGGGATGGTGGCTGGCAATATTGTCTGCTTCACACAGCTGGGCGAGCGCGAGGTCGGCTACTGGCTTGGTAAGGAATTTTGGGGCAAAGGCATCGCCACCCGGGCACTCCAGGAGTTCCTCACACGGATAGAAACACGCCCGCTTTATGCGCACGTGGCAAAACACAATATGGGTTCCCGCCGAGTCCTGGAAAAATGTGGGTTTGTCGTCTCTGGAGAAGACAGATTCTTTTCCCAGATCCTGGGTGACGATATCGAAGAATATATTCTAGTGTTGAATGCCGAGTGAGCGGAGAAAAATTATGCCATCCCTGAAACCTGGCGATCAAGCCTCTCGCAGCACGACCATTACCGACGAGATGATCCGCGCCTTCGCGGACCTGACCGGCGATGCGAACCCGGTCCATCTTGACGACGGCTACGCGGCCGGGACACGTTTCGGCCGACGCATCGCGCACGGTATGATCGCCGCCGGGCTGATCTCGGCGACTCTCGCAAACGAGCTGCCGGGTCCCGGCACGGTCTACCTCAGCCAGACGCTCCAGTTTAAAGCCCCGGTCTACCCGGGGGATACGATCACCACCAGCGTAGAAGTGAAGACCGTCCGCCCGGATAAGCCGATTGTCACCCTAGGCACCATCTGCAGAAACCAGAATGATGTGGTGGTGCTCGAAGGCGAAGCGGTGGTCTTAGTCAGTTCATAGCTTGAGATTACGAAGGATAGGTTCAAGATGATTCCGGTGGGATATATAGCAAAGCAAGTTGTCCAACACCCCGAGTTGCTCGAAGCCCCCGGCATCGAGGACGTTTACTCTGTAAGTGGCTGCATATCACATAATTTCCTGGATTACGTTCCGTTATGGCGCCATAATGGATATTGGTTGTTCGATCGGCCGGAGATCATTAAACAGGTAGCCCAGGAAAACGGTGTAGACCTGGAAAATATGCAGTTCTTTTATTTTGAAGCCTATGAGTACGAATTTGATGAAAAGACCATGAAATGGAAGGCTTTCAAACCGGAAGACTTTCCAACCGATATCGTTCCCCCAGCCACGAAGAAGTTCCACGGATACGATGTCGTGTGTTTCAGCATGGGAACCACGCCCGAGTGCTCCCCCCTTTCGTGCAACCTTCTTGCCAATGAGATCAAAACTAATGTGCATTGTCTGTTAGAAACACTTGAAGAGACAAGAGGACTCTTAGAGTCAGAAAAGTTCGTTCACTGCGAACCGGGGCCATTCCGCATCTTCGCAGTGTACACGATCGATCCCGATCACTGGTTCGAAGCGTGAGCTGGTGGCTTGTGCATACACTCGATGTTTGGGATATGCACCGAGCGACTCTTCCTGCGCTGCTTTGCTATTCCCGATGCCGAGCCAGTGGTTCAAGTCTTTGGCGATGGCGTAAAGACAATGGGCTCTCGGGGAATTGGCGTGAAACATCGCCAGATATGGCGGCAGTTCGATTGGCTAAGCAAGTCGTGCCGCCCGTCCCCAACGGGGACAGTACAACTGCTGGCGAAACAATCGATATAACTCTACCGGTTTATTCTCATCCTGAACATCTCCACCACCTCTGACAATTCTTTTAGGCTCTGCTGATCTTCTTTTAACAAAAAGCAGGTATTTAATCGTTTGATAACAATAGATCTTCTATGGAGAAAATTCATGCCAAATGTCTTTGATACCGTGCTTGCCAGCAGCGACCTGAGCCTGGATCGCGTCCTGAACGCCGGGCTGCCGGTGGCAATGGTCTTTTACGAACGGGATTTGCCATCGGACCTGCGCCAGACGATGGACGATCTGGCGCGCCAGTACGCCGGCCGGGCATTGATCGTGACCCTTTCCCGCGCCGACGCCCCGCAGGCGGTCTCCCGCTATGGAGTTCGCGCATTTCCGGGGCTGGTAGCCGTTCGAGAGGGGAAAACTGTGACAAGCGTCGAGGCCGTGCGAGCAAGCGAGTTGAAGCCCCAGATTGCCTATCTCGTCGGGGAAGGACCGCGACCTGCCCCTCGCCCGGCGGCTCAAGCTCAAGCGTCCCAACGCTCTGCGGCTGCCCGGGCGCCAGTTGCCGTCAATGAAGCCGACTTCGATCGCCAGGTCCTGCAGGCGGACCGTCCGGTGCTGGTAGATTTCTGGGCGCCCTGGTGTGGTCCGTGCCGCATGGTGGCGCCGGCCCTGGAAGCTCTGGCTCGCGATCACGGGGATGTGCTCAAGATCGCGAAGGTGAATGTCGACGAAAATCCCAACCTGGCGACCAGGTATCGAGCGATGAGTATCCCCACGATGATCGTCGTCAAGGGCGGCCGAGAGGTCGACCGCTGGGTAGGCGCGCTTCCGGAGAATGCCATCCGCAGCCGGGTCGCGCGCTGGATTCAGCCAGAGACTCGCGCCGCCTAGAACAATCTATGTTCAGGAGGTGCAGAACATGCTTACATCTTCTCAACAACGACTTCAGGGCCTGGAGTCACGCTTCATGGAGCTGGAAGGGAAGCTCGCGGAGACGCCTGAAAAAGAAGCCATTTCCATGCCAGGCCCAAACGCACGGCAAGTAAGGAGGTAGTCATGTTCACGCTGCGACCGACCCACACTTACCGGCCGCGCAATCGTAGTTCCGTTCCCGTGGTGATCTACGGGACGAGTTGGTGCGCTGCTTCTCAGATGGTCCGCCGTCATCTGGACCGGCTCCGTCTACCCTACGTTTTTCGCGATATGGAGCTCGACCTGGCTGCCGCCCGCCAGGTGCAGTGGTGGACAGGGGGCGCATTCAGCCACCCGACCGTGCAAATTGGCGGACACATCCTGGTGGAGCCCAGCCTTGACGAGCTGGATTGGGTGTTGAGCCGGGTTGGCGTCCTTTGATGTCACCTCGGTATTCGAACAGGTACGCCCTTGGACGAAATCGTTCAAGGGCGTCGTGATCATTATGGTATTACCGGTGAAAGGAGAAAGAAAAGTATGCAGATAGATTTTGCCTCTTCAGGCGGTTTCACGAATATGGATCTAGCGTTTCAGGCAGACACGAACAATCTGCCCGAGGAAAAAGCCAGGGAAATCGAGAGGCTGGTCGAGGAGTCCCGTGCCTTTGATCTGGAACAGGAGGATGCCAACCCGAATGTGACCGTTGGTCGGGCGGATATCATTTCCTATCGTCTATCGCTCAGCGATGGGGAGAGGCAGACCACCCTGTGGCTGAACGACGTGACTGCCCCGGCATCCATCCGGCCTCTTCTGTCATATCTGCGAAAGCTTGCTGTAGAGCAGAGAATAATGGACGGCGATCAAAACCCTTAGCGGGTCATCATCTCTTCCAGCCGCTGCTTGACGGCTGGCCACTCCGCATCCAGGATGCTGTAAAACACCGAATGGCGAATTCTTCCATCGGGCAGGATCATATGATTCCGCAGGATCCCTTCTTTCACCGCGCCGATGCGCTCGATGGCTTTTTGTGAGCGCTCGTTCCGGAGATCCGTTTTGAGCTGCACACGAATGCAGCCAAGGGTTTCGAAAGCGTGGCGCAGGAGTAAGTATTTGCATTCCGTGTTCACCACGGTTCGTTGAAATTCCGGCCCGTACCAGGTGCCGCCGATTTCCAGTCCCCGGTCATTTGGCATGATATTCAGATAACGGGTCGCGCCCGCCACACGACCCGATTCGAGGTGCACGGCGACAAACGGAAGGTCCGTGCCCCGCCCGGCACGTGAGAGGATATCCAGCACCCAGCTACGCATGTCCTCCACGGTGTCGATGTTTCCATACAACATAAAATCCCAGAAGGGTTGCCCGAGGCCGATCTCCGCCAGGCCCGCGCTATGTTCCTCCGTCAGAGGTTCCAGGCGTACGTGCTTGCCAACGAGCGTAA
>DAITPI010000399.1:0-4337 GCA_036833655.1 Anaerolineales bacterium
GAAGAAAAAGTTCATAGGCAAGCAAAGCGCTCGGAAGATAGGGACGGTCTTCTGAACGCACAAATGAAATAGTGAGAAGGATTGCACCCATGCTGAGGGCAATCAGGTCGGGCCACCATAAGCGGCTATGGATAAATGCTTCGTTGAAATTCAGTGGCTGAAAATTGCGTGAGGCCAGGCCCGCGAGCAACCCGCAGCTGAAGATAAGCAACGAACTGACGAAGAGGGCGGCAATGGTTTGCACAAAGAGCCGCGCGGCGCCAGCGACGATCCCAAGGGCCATGCCGATCCAGGGAGTCAACAAGGGTGCTACGAGAATGCCGAAGACGAGCAACGCCTGGGCGTTAAAGAAATAACCCAGGCCTACGATGGCGCCTGACACGAGAGAGAACACGAAAAGTTCATACGAAGGGAAGGCGCGGCGTGCAAGATGCTCGAATAATGCGGCGCGTCCTTCCTGATCTGTCGGGAAAGAGGCGCGGCGTTGGGCACGCCGCCTGCGCGCCCGCGCAGAGACGAATTCTGGTGTCTGCTCAGGATTGGGTTGTGTATCGGGTTCAGAATAGTTCATTCAAGTTACGATGAAGTTATTGCTTCAGGGCCAATTTATTTCCTCAAACTTGCGACGATGCGCAAGGGTTTATCCAGCACTTCAAGTGCGGAGGTGATGGTGGGCATCACCAGATCAGCCGATAAGAGCGTTTCAGTCGCCGCGCCTTCCTGCGACATCACACAGATACCCAGCGCAGCTTCCCTGAGCATGGCTGCATCGTTTGCTCCCTGCCCAATGGCCACAACAGTTTCCGCGCCGAGGCTGCGGACATACTCCGCTTTTTGTTCGGCCTCGTTACCGGGTTGAATGCGCACCGCAGTCAGGTTGAGCTGCTGGTCAATTACAGCCTGTCGCCCATGCGTATCGGCGGTCAGCAAGTGTATCGTAAAACGATCATTCAACAAACCAATCTTCTTGGCAATCCCTTCCAGCAGCTGTCCATCCATTGCCAGAGTCCCGTTGACGTCCGTCACGAGGTGCTGTACTCGTAATACACCGCGCCCGGGAATGTTGAGTTCGATCACGTGTTCAATTATACAAGGAACCAGAGCAAGATGGGGGATAGGTGTAACAAGATTCTGCCAAGGAATTCACCACTACCCGTGGGGGAATGATAAGGCCCAAAGCAATGAGTGTTTCCCTTTTTCTTCTCCGTGCCTCGCTGTCTCCGTGGTTTTCTCTCGTGGCCTTTGTATTGGGTAAGCTTGCCCAGGTTATTGACACGCGTTTCTGTTCGGGTATAATTTCCGTCCGCACGAATGGCTCCGTAGCTCAATGGCAGAGCAAGCGCCTCTTAAGCGTTAGGTTCTCGGTTCGACCCCGAGCGGAGTCACTAAATTTAGGGTCTAACACCTCAAACTGACCAAATTTTGGTCTGAGTGTTAGGCTCTAAGGTCTTAAAGTCCAAAGTGTGATTCTAAAATCTTAGTAGAATGTGATGAAGTACGCCTTGAGTACACCTTACAGGAGATTAGGGATGCCCCGATGCGTAACCTGTGGAGAATGGAAAGATGAGGAAGAATTTAACTGGCGATTTAAGTCTCTTGGTATTCGTCACCCTACTTGTCGTGAGTGCCACAAGACTTTTGGAAAGAACTGGTATGAAGATAACAAAGACAGGCATTTAGAACAAGTCAAAGCAAGAGAATATGAAGCTGGAAATGTTGCAAGGGAATACGTTTATAGTTATCTTTCAGCTCACCCTTGCGTGGAGTGTGCCGAGAGTGATCCAGTTGTTTTGGATTTTCACCATCGCCATGGTAAAGACAAAGCCGTCAGTGAAATGGTTGCAGGTGGGTACCCTGTTGGCACTATTCAGGCCGAGATTGATAAATGCGATGTCTTGTGTGCCAATTGCCACCGAAAAAGGACAATGAAAGAACAAGGCTGGTTTAGAGGTAAGAAAGAGCATGTATTCCAATTATCCAGCGAGCAATTCCTGGCGCCCTCCCAGTCGCCACTCGAGCGCGGTGAAGCGCTGCGCGACCTTATGGTTGCGGACAGCCATGCTGATGGCGCGGCGGCTGCCTGACAGAACGCATAGTTTGCTGGCGCGCGTGACCGCCGTATAAAGCAGGTTGCGCTGGAGCATGGTGTAATGCTGGGTCACGACCGGCATCACTACAACGGGGAATTCGGATCCCTGAGCTTTGTGCACGGAAACAACGTACGCCAGGACGGGTTGATCCGCCTCGCTCCAGTCATAGGTCACAGTGCGCCCATCGAAGTCCACCCTGAGCGTCTGTTCGACGATATCGATCGCTCGGATGAATCCGATATCGCCGTTATATACATCCTTATCGTAGTTGTTCTGCGTCTGCATGACCTTGTCGCCGAGGCGGAAGTTCGTCCCGTACAATTTGCGCTCAGGTTTGTTCGGGGCGGGAGGGTTGAGTTTTTCCTGCAGTCGTTCGTTTAAAGCCGTGACCCCGGCCGGGCCGCGATAGATGGGTGACAGCACCTGGATCTCATGGATCGCATCGAAGCCAAATTTCTGGGGGATCCTTTCGCTGACCACTTCCACGATCCAATCGGCGGCTGCGGCTGCATCCTCGGCGGGGAACAGGAAGAAGTCTCCTTCATCTTTCGAGAAGACCGGCAGCTTGCCCTGATTGATGAGATGCGCGTTGGTGATGATCTGCGAGTGAGCGGCCTGGCGAAAGATGACGCTCAGGCGCGTGACGGGCGCGATCCCGCTGCGGATCAGGTTGCGGAGCACATCCCCGGCTCCCACCGCCGGGAGCTGGTCCACGTCGCCGACGAACAATACCTGCGTGCCGGGACGCAACGCCTTGAGCAGGTTGTGCGTCAATATCAGGTCGAGCATGGAGGCTTCGTCCACGACCAGGAAGTCCACATCGAGCGGATTCTTATCATCGTGCTTGAATCCGTCGACCGGCGAATACTCCAGCAGGCGGTGGATGGTGCTGGCGGGATGTCCCGTGGCCTCCGAGAGCCGTTTGGCGGCGCGGCCGGTAGGGGAAGCCAGGGCATACGGTTTGTGCCGGGCTTCGAGCGTGGCGATCAAAGCCTTGAGGCAGGTGGTCTTGCCCGTCCCGGGGCCTCCGGTAAGGATGCTGACCGGATGCGCCAGCGCCATCTCCAGGGCGGAGCGCTGCTCCTCAGATAGATCCTGCACGGGGAAGCGGATTTGAATCATTGCCTTTGCCGACGGCTTTGCACTGACCAGTTTCCTCACGCGCTCGGCAACACCCTTCTCGCTAAAGTAGAGCGGGGTCAGATAAATAACCGGTGTGCTCGACCCGTACGCGCCTTGAGCCTCCCCGATCGCATGTGTGCCCGGTTCAGGCCTGGTGACGGGCAACGGAATCATATCCGGGCGGATGCGGTCCTCCTTGGCCAGCTGATCCAGCGCGGGGGAGATCCGTTCCGGAGCGACTTCCAGCAATTCGATGGCGCGCTGCGTCAACAACTCCTTCGGGGCATAGACATGGCCATCATTGATCATCTCATTCAGGGCGAAAACGATTCCCGCTTCGATGCGGGAGGGATGGTCAGCAGGCAGGCCAAGAGCCCGGGCGATGCGGTCGGCGGTCTTGAACCCGACCCCGTAGATATCGCGTTCAAGCTGGTAGGGATTGCTCTGGACGGTCTCGAGCGCCGCATCCCCATATTGCTTGTAGATCTTGACCGCCAGGTTGGTGCTGACGCCGTGACCATGCAAAAACACCATGATCTCCTTGACCTGTTTCTGCTCCTCCCAGGCGGCGGCGATCCGTTGCACGCGGTCCCTGCCAATGCCCGGCACATCAAACAGACGTTCCGGCTGCTGTTCGATGATATCGAACGTTTCCTCCTTGAAGCGTCCCACTATGCGCCCGGCCAGTTTGGGTCCGATGCCTTTGATCAGGCCCGAGCCGAGATAGTTCTCGATCCCGGCGACTGTGGCCGGCAGGGTTTGTTCACAGACTTCTGCCTTGAACTGTGAACCGTGCTTGGGATGCTTATCCCAGTGCCCCTGCAGGCGCAGGTGTTCGCCCGGCGAAACCTCAGGCAGATTCCCCACCACTGTGGTGAGGCCATCATTTGTTGAGCGCGGGCCGTGCCCAGATTCCGGGCGCAGGCGCAGGACCGTGTACCCGTTTTCAGGATTATAGAAGGTGATACGCTCGACGGAACCGGAGAGGCTATCCACGGATTAAGTATACACGGCGAGCAGCGAAATGAACATTTATGGTTCTCCAGGTTTTGCCTCGAAAGGGGGGCAGGTGCGGAATGTGTCAACGAAATGAGACAACTGTTTTGAAAGATTAGTGTAGATTGG
>DAITPI010000400.1:0-2287 GCA_036833655.1 Anaerolineales bacterium
CCATCAGCAGTGCGTAGAGATCCAGCGTGTACGTGGTCCCCACGGCGAGATCGATTGGATGATCCGTGATCCCGAAGTGGATCGCGCCTTGCGGGAGCCCCTGCCCGGGGAGTCCGCTCCGCAAAGCAGTTCCGGTACGATGCTGCTGGGGAATGTTACCTATACTCTGTTCGAGAATTCATGGCCCCCGCTGCTCCGGGACCCGAATGCCCCTGAGACGCTCCGTAACATGGCAGCGGAAGTCACCCGGATGTCCAAGCTGGTCTTTTCTCGTGCCCGGCCGGATGTAAGCTGGGAGAACTCACAACTTTTTCATGGTCATCTGATCGAAGAAGTGCAGAAGCTGAAGCAGGCCGAGGGCACGGATATCCTCATCTTCGGTAGTGGCTCGATCGTGCAGCAGCTTGCCCGAGAGAATCTGATCGATGAGTACTTGATGATCGTGACCCCGGTCATCCTTGGAAATGGCAAGCCCCTCTTCAAAGATGTCAACAAACTGAAGCTGCAACTTGTGCAGGCGCGGCACTTCGATTCTGGCAACCTGTTGTTGCGCTACCGCCCTGCAGCCACGGAATAACTACAACGCGATCCAGCCGCCGCGCAGGCCCTCACGCACGGCTTCCGTCCGGTTGGTCACATTCAGTTTTGTATAGATCGAGGAAACGTGAAATTTCACGGTGTGCTCGCTGATACCAAGCGCCACCGCGATCTGCTTGTTTGCCAACCCCTTTGCGAGCCAGCCTAATACTTCCGATTCGCGCTCGGTGAGCGGACCCTGCGAAAGGGGCTCCGCCTCCGATTCGAAGAGCAGCGTGGATGTGCCCACGATCAGTCCCTGCGCAAGGGCGTGGACCGCGGCGTTGAGCTCCTCTGTGGAGGCATCCGCGGGCAAGACTCCCCAGACGCGAAACGCTCGTCGCAGGTCGAGGATGTTGACAGGCTCATTCGTCAGCAACAAGGTCGCAGGGGAGGTGGCAATATCCAGGTTCTCTCTCGAAAACGGAACATGAGAAGCCGACGCGATCACCACGTCGGCTTCCGATTCGTCTTCCAGCAGATCGTTCACCACCTGGATTGTCTCGTCCGACGACAACAGGGCGCGCAGTCCCGCGCGCAATGCCGGTGATGAAACATTTAGTAGAACGCGGATCACTTCCTCTCCCCGACCGTCACCTGGATCGTCTCCGGGCGGCCGCCGCGCAATACTTCCACCGGGACAGCCTTGCCAACCGTATCGCTGCTGAGGGCGGCGAAGAGATCGTCCGGGTCGCCGACTGCCTGGCCGTTGACCGCCGCCAGGATATCGCCAACGAGCAGACCGCCTGTCTGCGCAGGCCCGCCTTCCTCCAGCCAGATCACAAGCAAGCCCTGGGTCTGCGTCCGGTCCTTGCGTCCCACTCCGGGGATTTCTACGGGCTGTGTGCGAACGCCCAGGTAGCCGCGCTTCACCGAGCCATGCTCTGCCAACGCCTCTGCCACACGCCACGCGACCTTGACCGGGATCGTCAAGGATGAACCACGCGTGAGTCCGGAGGTGTTCAATCCCAGCACCTGCCCTTCGCTGTTGATCAGCGGTCCGCCGGAGAAGCCGGGATACGGGGTGGTCTCGCTGCGGATGTACTCGTCGAGCAGCCCGCCGCGAAACGTGCGCGTGGGACCGCTAATGGAAGTGACAATCCCCCACGAGGCTTGCAAGCCTTCGCTGCCGGGGCGGCCGATTGCCAGCACCAGCTGCCCAACCTTCACATCGTTCGATGTGGCTGCGGGCGTCAGGGCTTGCTCGGAGAGACGCAGGAGCGCCAGATCCGAGCCGGGATCCCGCCCGGCGATCGTGGCAGCCAGCGATCTTCCATCCGGCAAGAGGACCTGGATATTCTCGTCACGCGTCACCACATGATCGGCGGTGAGGACTAGATCCGCCGCATAGGCAATCCCGCTGGCAGGATAGCGCTTGCGGGCGTCCACGAGTAGCGTGCTGCCTCCAGCCTTCTCCACGGCTGCGGTCAATCCTTTCGAAAATTCAGTCAAAGTGTTTGCCATCGTTCTCTCCTTTTCATAATATCACAAACGGTTTCCGCCTCGCCGACACGATGCCCGCTGGGCGCATACAGAGACGATCTCAGTGTATCTGGACCTGTTAACTGTTGCATCAGGAGGATGGGCGGTATGAATCCTAGCCTTTCGGGTGGGTGACGCATTCTGTCTCACCGTAGACCTCAGCGGAGGCTTGAATTTCCCACACCTGGCCTTTCGGACGAGGCCCCCTTTGCCAAATAATCTATAATCA
>DAITPI010000400.1:2387-4331 GCA_036833655.1 Anaerolineales bacterium
GTCATGCAGATCATCGATCCCTCGCGGGTCTGGGTGATCCTGATGATCGGTCTCGGCGGCGCCTGGCTGGTCTGTCGTTGGTGGGCGCGCGGGCTTCAGCGTTCCCTGCGCTTCGAGCGTGAGATGCGCTTTGGCTGGGCGCAGGTCGGTGACCGGCTGGAAGAGCGGTTCACGCTCACGAATGAGTTTTTCCTGCCAGCTACCTGGGTGACCATCCAGGACCAATCCACGCTGCCGGACCATCACGCCTCGGTGGCGACCGGCGTGGACGCCTCGAGCACCTCCCAGTGGCTGGTCAAGACTCGGTGCACGCGACGGGGCGTGTACACATTGGGAGGCACTACGCTCGAGACCGGCTACCCGCTGGGAATCTATACTGTCACCCTGCAGGACCCCACTTCGACCACTCTGGCGGTCATGCCGCCGGTAGTGCCGCTGCCACATTTTCCTGTTCTTTCTACTGGCTGGACGGGGGAAGGCAAGCCGATCCGCCATCTGCTGCAGGAAACGATCAACACCTCACACACGCGCGAGATGCAGCCTGGCGATCCTGTCCGCCTGATCCACTGGAAGACCACGGCGCGCCAGGATAAATTCTTTGTCCGCCAGTTCGAGGGCTCGCCGGCGGGCGATTGGTGGATCGTCATCGACCTTGATGGGGCGTCACAGCTGGGCGAAGGCTGGGACTCCACCGAGGAGCACGGGGTCATCCTGGCGGCTTCGCTGGCGGCCCAGGGGCTGAATAGCGATCATCAGGTAGGACTTTCGATCAACGGGACGAACGCCGAATGGATCCCCCCGCGTCGCAATGAGTACCAGCTGCGATCCGTGCTCAAAGCGCTGGCGGTTGCCTCCCCTGTGCAGATGGAGCTGAAGGAATACCTGGAGCGCGTGGGTCCCTCGCTCAGCAGCCACTGTAGCCTGTTGATCGTGACCCCCAACGCAAGGACGGAATGGGCGCAATCGCTCCTGCCCCTGATGTGGCGCGGCCTGATGCCGACCGTATTCCTGCTCGAGCCGGTCTCGTTTGGCGGAGGCGCTGACACTCGTCCGCTTTCGGGGATCTTGCAGTCCATGGGCATTCCCTGCCACGTCATTCCGCGGGAGTTCCTCGACACATCGCAGGCGCGTCCCGGTCGCGAAGGCGAATGGGAGTGGCGAATCTCTGCCACCGGCAAGGCGATCGCCGTCCGCGCCGCGCAAGAAGAATGGCGGGGGCTGGGATGATGGCCCGCATCCTGCGCACGCTGTTTTCCGCGGAGGCGATCGGGTGGATCCTGGTCATGACGGCCCTGCAGGTGCTCACATTTGGCATAGGTGCCTCTCTCCGCGGGACGGACACGGGAGCCTTCTTCTGGATCTGTCTCCTCGCGGCGTTGAGCGCCCTCGGACTGAACAAACGTCACGCCAGCGGGACCCTCACCACGCTGGCGATGGTAATCACCGGCATAGTTGGCGTGTGGCTGCTCGGAGCGCGACTCTTCTCACCGCTGTTCGATCTCGCGCAGGCGACCCTGTCACTTCTTCCTCAGGTGATCCCGGCATGGCGGTTGCACCTTCCCATGGATACAACGGTAGTTGCCGGGGCGTGGCAACTGGTGGCTGATGCCTCCGGGGCAATGGGCGCACGCGCGCAGCTCTGGCTGGCTGGAGTGGACCGCAGCACGACGGTCAACGATCCGCTGATGCGGGACATGGCATGGCTGCTCATCATGTGGCTGCTCGCCGCGTGGATGGGCTGGTTCACCGGCCGGCGTAACGCACTGGCGACCCTGGTACCGGGCATTTTGTTGCTTGGCTTTGTCACCTCGTACAGTGAGCGGCAGGTCGAAACGTTATGGCTGTTGGTCTTCCTGCTCCTCCTGCTCATGGGGATCTGGAATTACAAGAACCACACGATCCAGTGGGAAAGCAAACGGGTGGATTACTCGGACAGCATTCGCT
>DAITPI010000401.1:0-4326 GCA_036833655.1 Anaerolineales bacterium
TGGCTGCTATGACCGCCATGGATCTGAACACCGGGGTACTGACGGATGTGACCGCTCTGGAAGCGAATGGCGAAGGAATCGTGGTAACCCGCCCGATCTACGAGGGCAAATTGCTGGAGAAGGCAGTCTGCTCGGGGAAACCGGTGCTCGCCACGATCCGCGGGCGCGCCTTCCCCAAACCCGAGCCGGATGCCAGTCGCTCCGGCACGGCGACAAACGTCGAGGTCCAGGCGAACGCGCTGACCGAAGTTCAGGGCTATTCCGCCTCGGAAAGCGCGGTGAACCTGGGCGACGCGGGCGTGATCGTTTCGGGCGGGCGCGGCGTCTCGAATAATCCGTCCCTGCAGCCGCCCGCCGGCATGGACGAAAAGCAGGCTGAGCTATGGCGCGCCCAGCAGGGATTTGCGCTGATCACCGAGCTGGCGAACGTGTTGGGCGGTGCGGTGGGCGCCTCGCGCGCCGCCGTGGACGGAGGCTATATCCCCTACTCGCACCAGGTGGGACAGACCGGGAAAGTGGTTACGCCCGACCTGTACATCGCCTGTGGCATCTCCGGCGCGATCCAGCACCTGGTGGGCATGCGGAATGCCAAGCTGGTTGTGGCAATCAACAAGGACTCTGACGCGCCCATTTTCAAGCAGGCTCGCTACGGCGTGGTGGGTGACCTGTTCCAGATCGTCCCGGCGCTGACAGAAGCATTCAGGAAGAAGCTAGGCAAGTAGAGAGTGGAGAGTCGATGAACAGTCAGGACCTCCGAGGAGTGATGCCTCGGAGGTCTTGTTGAAGGAAGGAATATGGCCGGAAGGAAAAGATACAACCTGGGGATTATTGGGGCGGGCATGTATGGCAAAATCTTGATGCGTTTCCTCCGCCAGGATGAGCGCACCAACATCCTGTGGGTGAACAGCGCCAGCGAAGAGACCACCAGATCTGCAGCCGAGGAATTTGACGTGGGAAAGTGGTCGCTGGATTATCGCGACGTCCTGGCGGATCCTGCCGTGGACGCGGTGGTGATCGCCACGCCGCCTTTCTTGCACGCCGAACAGCTTGAGGCAGCACTGGCAGCAGGTAAGCATGTGCTGCTCGAGAAGCCCATGGCAGAGTCGCGCGAAAGCGTTCGGCGGATCGTTGCGGCAGTGGAAGCGGCTCCAGACCAGTTGGTGCTGGAGGCCTCCTGCCGCCATACCCGGCTTACGCGCAAATTCCAGCTCGTCAAATCCCTCGTGGACAGTGGCAGGCTCGGGGAAATCTATCACATCCACCACAACCACTTGTCGCGCACCACGTTCATCGAGTACAACCCGGGCGGCGCCTGGGCAATGAATAGGCAGCTCGCCGGCGGCGGTCCCTTCGTCGACGTGGGCGTCTACGATTTGTCGTTTCACCTCGGTCTGCTCGATGACAAACCGCAGCTCAAATCCCTGCAAAAATTCACTCGCAATGACCTGCGCGACATGAGCAGTCTTGTAAAGTTCAGCGATGTGGAGCAGCACGGCGCCGCCTGGCTGGAGTTCGATACCAGTCTGACCTATTATTACGAGCGCGGCGCCGGCGTGCATGGGGAGACCCCGAATGAGACACGGCTCTATGGCACCAGGGGCGGTTTGCGGTTCCAGTACCCGAGTGGAGCATCGAACGATGTCGAGATTTTCTATACAGAAAACAACCAACCGCGCAAGGAGATCGTTCAGGTGGATATGAGCGGGGCGCCTGACGATACCCTGGCGCTCACGTCTCACTTCCTGGATTGCCTGGATAGAACGGCAGCGCCGCGGATGACCGTGCAGCAGGCGGCAAAGCACATGGAGATTCTGTTCAGAATCCTGGCAGACTAACAAACCCTGGTTCAGTGCATGTGACTCGCCGTGCCGAACGCATGCTCGTAGACCAACATGACATAGTACTTCCACGCAAAGGGCGCACGGTAATCGACCAGGGCAGGTTGACTGGCTTGCGAAACCGGATTCTTGAGGTTCGCCTCGAGGAAAGCAAGCATCTGGCTCCACGCCTCGCCCTGCGCGCCGCCGGCTTTGATTCCGTTTGCGTCCTGCACAAAGGCGTGTGGCTGCCCCTCGTACACCGAAATTTCATGGGGTACCCCCGCCCGGCTTAGCGCTGCATCAAACGCGTTCACACTATCGACAGGAATGGACTGGTCTGCCCCGCCAAAAATCCCCAGGACCGGACCGGGCAGTTTCTTCAAGATCTCGGGGTCGGTCTCGGGGGAGCCATAAAAGATGACTGTTGCGGCAAGCCGGTTGTTGTGCAAACTGTAAGCCAGAGACGTTCGCCCACCGTAGCAGAATCCCGCGATCGCAATGCGGTCGGTATCCAAGTCGGGTTGTGATGCCAGCCAGGCATACACAGAATCGAGGTCAGCGTTCACGTTCTCAGGTTTGGTGGTAGCCACCTGGTAGATGGCACGCGGTATCCAGGCTGTAGTCGACCCTCGGAAGGTATCCGGCGCTACCACCAGATACCCCTCTTGTGCCAGCAGTTCCGCTTTACTGACGATCGACTCGTTCAGCCCGAAGAACTCGTGGATCATGATCACCGTTGGAAAGGGACCCTGTCCCGCCGGCTTCGCCACGTAGGCGCGGATATCGGGTCCGCCATTCACACCGGGGACGACAGTATTGGTCACGCTCGCCAGCCGGTTCCCGCCGATGGCGGCATCCACCAGGATGGAGCCAGCAAGCAGAACAACAAGCAAGGCGATAACTGTCAGAATGCCAAGCAAAACCCTTTTGAGTAATTTCATCTGTTCCTCCGGAAACTCGGATGCGAGATTTTGCCTGGTTTTTACTTTCAATTCCTATCCGTTTTTGGCTTGACCAGTCTCGCCCCCAGCAGGGCGCCCAGGGCTGCCAGCAATAGAACTGCCAGCCCGCTGCAGATACCGGCAGCGGTGAAAGAGGCCGTGATCCCTTTGAGGGCTATCTCTTCGTTAGGGATGATCTTCTGACTGCCATCCTCGAATGTGCACGTCCATTCCTGCTGATGGCCGGTCATCCCGCTTGGACTTGTCGTGACCGGCCCGGAGTTGTATTCCTCCTGGGAGATGGATACGGCGCCCGGGCAAACCGCCCACCCGGTCAATCTATCGAACACCGGAGGGATTCCGATCAGGATCCCACCACCGACCGGGATAGTAAAGAGCAAGGATGCCCCGCCAATCAATAAAACCAATAGTGCACCGATACAGGAACCCTGCCAACGTTTCATCCCATCCTCCTTGATGTAAAAGGCCTTGCGGAAGTTTTGAGACACCCGGCAGCTTCCCCTGGAGGCAATCCTCACAAGGCTCTGGACTATTGCTACTTCACCCCTCGCACCGCCCAAGTGCGTGCGACGAGCGGGATGGACCCATCCAGGGCGAACGGCAGGCTGTTGTATAGCCTTTGGCGCAACCGGTCGCGTTGTTCCTCGCTGAGAGACATTGTGTAGCTCGGGGCCGGGCCCTGCCCGCCCAAAAATGGCGACCAGAAGTCGTCGAAGTCCTTGAAATCCGTTTCGATATCGATCGGGCGAACCTCCACGTCAGAGAGACCCGCATTTTGAAATAACTCTGTGAGCGGACCGGGATTACAGATCGGAGATTTTCTGCCCTCATCGAGCTCCCGGGCAGCAGGATCGAGCGCTGCTGCCGCGTTCCAGAAGTGCCGCATGAACTGCATCTTCCCCGCGTAGTCCCAGACATAGAGCGCAACCGTCCCACCTCGGCGCACCCCCCGGCGCATCTCCGCAACCATCCGATCCGGCTGAGGCACAAAGTTCAAGACCAGGCCGGAGACTGCCACGTCAAATGTCTCGGACACCACTGGCAGCTCCTGGGCATCACCTACCTTGAACTCTACATGGGGCTCCCTCACCTGCTGCGATGCAAAATCCACAAAGCGTTCGGATCGGTCAATTCCCTTCAATTTGCCGGGATTTGCCATCGCAAGGATCGCCCGGCTGAGAATACCCGTGCCGCTGCCTACCTCCAGCCATTCCTTCTTCTTCGGTACGGCCAGCCATGGCAAAAACTGCTGTGCCACAAGCCGGCTCCAGCGGCCGACATACATCTCATAGAAATCGCCTCGCGCCCAGGCTTCTCTGGGTGCATCGCTCCTATTCATAAGATCTCCTCTCACCGCTAAAGATTGCTTGATTATACCCAGGCAGGAAATCAAAAGAGCCAGAGGGTCGTTCTCTGGCTCTTGATCTCAGGAGGAACCTAGCGGCGCCAGGAAGGCATATACCAATCGCTATCCAGGGAGAGGCCCGGCGCCTGGATGATGCGCTGTTCCTGCGTTTCGAGATTCACCACAAAAAGATGTCCGC
>DAITPI010000402.1:0-4319 GCA_036833655.1 Anaerolineales bacterium
AGCCCACGCCGAGCCGGCCCATCACGTCGGGACGGAAGTTCTCGACGAGAACGTCCGCCGTCTTCACCAGTTCCTTGAAGATAGCCTTGCCTTCTGCCGGCTTCAGGTTGAGGGTGACCGACTTCTTGTTCGCGTTCTGCGCGAGGAAGCTGGTGCCCATCAGCGCCTCGTTGAGCTCCGGCAGCATGCCGAGCTTGCGCGCCAGGTCGCCGCCCTCCGGGTTCTCGATCTTGATCACCTCGGCGCCCAGCAGTGCCAGATGCAATGTAGCGAACGGGCCCGAGAGCACATTCGTGAGGTCGAGGACGCGGATCCCTTCCAGCAACTTCATATCGTTCTCCTGCTCTTACTCACGGCGACACATGATGTTCCGGCTGCCCTTTGAAATCGACGATGGATCCGGATTTCAGGATGGAACCGGGTAATTCACGCTCAAAAAAAGCGCTGACCTCGCGGGCGACACCGAGCAGGACCTCAAGCCGGATATCCTTGCGCAGACCCGTGCGCTGCAGGGAATGGACCAGGTCTTCGGTGCAGACGTTCCCTGCGGGCAGCTTTGTGAACGGACAACCACCCAGTCCGCCAAACGAGGACTCGAAGCAGGTCACCCCGCTCTTCAAGGCCGCGTAGCAATTGGCAAGCCCCAGCCCATACGTGTTATGGAAGTGACAGGCGAGCTCGACCTCCGGGTCCAGCGCCCGGATGGAGCCGTAGAGATCTTCTACCTGCAGCGGCTGCGCATGCCCTGCCGTATCCGCCAGGCTGATGTTTCGAACTCCAGCATGCAGATAGGCTTTGACAATGTCCAGCACCTTCCGCTTTTCGATCGGCCCCTCGAACCCGCAGCCGAACGCGGACTGGACGGAGGCCTGCACTCGCTTCCCCTCACGCATTGCCTGCACTGCTATGGGCACGATCCGCTCGAGGGCTTCCGCGGGGCTCATGCCGGTGTTCTTCCGGCTGTGCGTCTCGCTGGCAGAGACACCCATACAGAACATCTCGACGCCGCAGGCGAGCCCGCGCTCGAGACCCTTTTCGTTGAGCACCAATCCAGAGAGAATGACGTCTGCAGGTTTGTTGAGCGCGAAGTGCCGGAAGAGGAGATCCGTGTCCGCCATCTGGGGCATCTTGTCCGGGTGGACGAACGAGCCCAGCTGGACGATGTCGACGCCCGAGGTGAGCAGACGCTCGATCCAGCGGATCTTTTCCTCCAGCGGGACGATCTGCTTCTCCGCCTGCAGGCCGTCGCGTGGTCCCACCTCGTGAATGAGGATCGGTCCCATATCCTTTACAGCTTCGAGGCGATCGCTTCGCCCATCTCCAGGGTGCTGTTGGAGCCGCCCATATCGTAGGTGCGGACCTTGCCCTCTTTGATCACGTCTGCGGTTGCCTGTTCCAGCGCCGCGCCCTTTTCGGTCTCGCCCAGCCAGTCCAGCATCATCTTGGCAGACAGGATCGTGGCGATCGGGTTGACCTTGTACATGCCGGCATATTTGGGCGCCGAGCCGTGACTCGGCTCGAAGACCGCCAGCTTCTTGCCGATGTTGCCCGAGCAGCCGAAGCCCAGCCCGCCGACCATCTGCGCTGCCAGGTCCGAGATGATATCGCCGAACATGTTGGTCGCTACCATCACATCGTAGTTTTTCGGGTTTTTCAGCAGCCACATGCAGATCGCATCTACGTTGGCGTCATCCATTTCGATCTCGGGGAATTCCCGGTGCACATCCTTGGCGATATCCAGGAACATACCCTCCGTGGCGCGGACCACGTTTGCCTTGTGGATCACGGTCACCTTCTTGCGTCCGTGCTCCCGGGCGAATTCGAATGCAGCTCGAATGATGCGCTCGGAGCCTTTGCAGGTAATGATCTTGTTGGAGATTGCCAGCTCGTCGAGCGGCACATCCTTGAACGCCGCAAACGGCTTCGAGAGCCTGGTCAGCATCACCGCCAGCTCCGCCGGGACCGGGCTGAACTCCACGCCGGAATACAGGTCTTCCGTGTTCTCACGGAAGATGACCAGGTCGATATCTTCCTTATAGTTGAGCGGGTTCCCGGGATAGGCTTTGCACGGGCGCAGGCAGATGTACAGGTCGAAGAGCTGGCGCATACGCACGATCGGCGAGCGGTAGATCAGTCCTTTGCCCTGCAGGGCAGGGACCAGCTCCAGCTCGGCAGCCTTCACGGGCTTGGAGGTGATCGCCCCAAACATGGCGGCATCTACGCTCTCGAGCAGCTCGATGGTGCGCTCCGGGAGCGCATCGCCTTCCTGACGCCAGAACTCCCAGCCAATGTCCCCATGGATGTATTCAGCGTCTAAATTGAGTTTGTCGAGCACGATCCTTGTGGCATCCAGTACATCCACCCCGATGCCATCGCCTGGCAGCCAGGCAATTCTGTATTTCGCTTGCTTTTCGGTCGATCCATTCATACGGTCCTCCGCGAGAGTTTGCTGGCGATACCGTTCACAGATAACATAGCCGGAGGCTTTGGACAACTGAATACCGTCTTAAGTCCTTCTGCCAGATGTTACTTTATGCCCCCTCCATTAAGGGATACAATAATATCAGGATAACTCTGCATAAGCCGATTACGAATATCCGGTATATCCAATTCCACGGATCTGCCCAAAGATTGGTTCCTCACCCCTGATCGCTTTACTGGTGAACAACGGTCTTTGACTCAACACGAAAGGAGATATACGATGGTCGGCTTGACGCTTCGTTCGAAGAGAGCCCCGCACTACCGGGATGTGCCCCTCGAGGCATGGAACGACTGGCGGTGGCAGCTCAGCAATCGCCTGAATTCAGTCTACGACATCGGCCAGGTGATCCACCTGACCGAAAGTGAGCGCAAGGCGCTCCAGAGGGCAAGCGATCTATTCCGGGTGGACATCACGCCGTACTTTATCTCCCTGATCGATCCGGAAGATCCCGACGATCCTATCCGCAAACAAGTGATCCCGACCTTCGCCGAGAGCTCGGCGTTCCGCGGCATGATGGAGGATTCCCTCGCCGAAGATCGAGACTCTCCCGTCCCGGGCCTGACCCACCGCTACCCCGACCGGGTGCTCATGATGGTGACGACCCAGTGCGCCACATACTGCAGGTATTGCACGCGCTCGCGCATCGTGGGCGATCCGGCGAAGACCTTTTCCAGAACGGATATCGACGCGCAAATTAAATATATCCAGGAGAACGATCAGATCCGCGACGTGATCGTTTCGGGAGGCGATCCCCTGATCCTGCCTCTCCAGGTGCTGGAGAATATCCTGGCGCGACTGCGAGCGATCGAGCACGTCGAGATCATCCGCATCGGCACGCGCGTGCCGGTCTTTCTGCCCATGAAGGTCACAACGGAATTGACGGACATGCTGCAGAAATATCATCCCCTCTACATGAATATCCACGTGAACCATCCCTACGAGATCACCGAGGAGCTTGCCGAGGCGGCAGACCGACTGACCAGGGCCGGCATTCCGTTAGGCAACCAGACGGTGCTGCTGGCAGGAGTCAATGACTGCGTGCACATCCAGCGCGCTCTGGTCCACGGGCTGCTTGGGATCCGCGTACGGCCCTACTATCTCTTCCAGTGCGATCTGGTGGAGGGCGCCGGGCACTTCCGCACGCCGGTGAGCAAAGGGATCGAGATGATCGAGGGCCTGCGTGGCCATACCTCGGGGCTGGGCGTCCCAACCTTCGCCATCGACGCCCCGGGCGGCGGCGGGAAAGTGCCGTTGATGCCGAACTATCTGTTGAGCATGTCCGAGCACAATGTCGTGATCCGGAACTACGAGGGCTACACGGCAGCGTATGAGCAGTCCACATCCTATGTGCCGCATGACCACACGACCTGCGTCTTCTGCCAGCACAAGCGCCTCGAACCGGGGCAGGACGGCCTGCTCGGCTTGCTGGACGATGACCACGAGAAATCGATCAGACCGGACGGGCTGGATCATTTCTACACCAGCCGGAAACGCGCAAACTAGAGAGACGAGCTTTCTCTCACATCGTCCATCCACGCGGATGGATACACATCAAAACACATGGAGACAATATGAAAGTACTGGCAATTGGGGCGGCAGGGAAAATGGGAAGAGCAGTCGTTTCATATCTGGTAAACGATCCGGCTGTGGAGCTGGTTGGCTTGCTGGATACACAGGAGACTGCACTGCAGTCCCTCGTCAGGGGCGCAGACCCCGGAAAATGCCGCCTGCATCCCCTCGATTTGAAACGCACCGAAGAGCTGAAGAGCGTCATGCAAACGTACGATGTGGCCGTCAGCACGCTGCCCAATCGCAAGCTGAGCTATGAGGTGATGGA
>DAITPI010000403.1:0-4312 GCA_036833655.1 Anaerolineales bacterium
GCCGCAAGAACCCCATGCAAGCTGTGCAGGGCTTTTTCTGCTCTGAGTGGCCAAATGCGAAGTGAACCCAGTGCCAGGGTGGTTATCAGGGATAGGATTGGAAGTGTTCCCCAGGAAAACGAAGCCAGTGGATCAATTGGAGGCGGTTGGGAAGGCTTGGGTAATACTACCTGCGGATTTTCCCAGACCTGAACGCCGCCTTTGAGGGTCGTGACCATTTTCCAGCCGTTTTTTTCCAGAACCGGGATATATTGCGGCACATTGACGAACCCCCAACGAACTCCATGATCGCCGGCTTTTTGCAGGATGGGGTCGAGTCTGGAGAGTCCATCTTTGAGCCAGTAAGCTGTGTCGATCTGGGCGATACCGCTCGAGCGAAGCTCGGGGAGGCCGCGGGCGGTGTGGTAACTGCCGTCGATGGTGGTGGCAGTTGTCAGCGTGGATAGAAGCGCAAGCTGGTCACCAAATCCGAATGTCAGGTAGCGCCAGCGCGCATGGTCCTCCTGATCAAGGAAATCCACGATTTGGGTCATATCCACCGCGCCGGGCTGCAGAGGCAATAGCGCGGTCGCCAACCCAACAATGAGCGATGTTACCGCGAGGGCGGAGAAGACTTTTCGTGAGATGTCTCTTGAATATTTATGTCGCAACAGGATGACAACCGTTCCAAAAAATGGGAGGAGCGCGAGCGAAGCCCAAAAGGCGAAGCGGTCATAGGTCAGCCATTCCCAGCCGGCCCCGAAGAGCCAGCGCGGCAGGGGAGTAGTACCGCCCAGGCCGAGTATGAAAAGGATGACGAATGATATTCCCAGACCAATCAGTTGCCGCCGCCTTGCAATCCAAATCGCAAAAGGGATGAGGATCATGAGCGGTCCATACATCGGCAGGAAGAAAATGAGAGCAGCCAGAGGATCGTTGAAGAAGTTATGGCGCGAGGCATGGTCAATCGGTGTCTGGAGGGCCTGCGTTCGTCCCCAGTCCCAGAACGGCCAGATGACAAGCAGGATCACAAGAGTGGATGCGATGCCAAAGATGATAAATCTGATGATCAGAGCTTTCCATGGAACCTTTCTATTGAGGAACAGATGCAATAGTACGGCAAGTGCCAGCCAGGGAAGAAACAAGAGCGTGGCATGATGGAACGCCATGGTCGTCCCCATCAACGAAATGGCGAGCGCCGCACTCAGGCGATCCCCGGAGCGCAAATAGTGGGCCAGCGCCGCAGCCCCAAACAAGGCCGCGGTTGTCCCTGCCAGGGTGGGCAGCTGGCCAAAGATATGCGCGGTGAGATAGACGGAAGGCAGAAAGGCTGCGCCTAAAGAGGCATACCCGGCTGCTGACCTTCCGGCAAAGATGCGTGTGAATGCATAGATGGCAAGCGGTAGAAGACTCAGAGTGATCCAAAGGATGACTGCAAAGGCGGCCTCCAGCCCGAGGGCGTGGGAGAGCAGGGCAATTAATTGGTGGACAAGCGGTGGATAGGATGAAACGGAGAATCCAGTATACCAGCGCGCATCCCATAGAGACCACCAATCCAAGCGGTAGTGGTCAGCGAAGAACATATGAATGTATGCATCGTAACTCAGACGATAACGTGCCGCGAGGATCAAGATCCCATGACAAATGAAAGACAACAGCACCGCCAGCCGTGCCGTACGCGGCATCAGGCGGACTCCGGCTTAACACCCGGAACTTTGATTCGTTTTGGATTGTGTCTTTTTTCCAGGGCGCGGTTAAAGGCCCTGATGTATGCCCTGCAGGTTTTTTCGGGACGCGTGCGTTGGATACAACCCAGGTTGTGCCGGGCCTGCGCGCCTCTGATCTCAGGTGAATTAAGCAATACGCGTACAGTCCGGCACAGGCTTTCGACATCGCCGTTGGCGAAGAATTCCACCTGTAAATCACTCTCTTCCACCAGGGAGCGGATTTCGCCCAGATCCGAGGCGACCACCGCGCGGCCCCAGGTGGCGGCCTGATATAAAGCGCTGGAAGAGCCCGTTGAAGCCGTGTACGGCAGAACGACGATCTGGGCGCGGCGAAATAGATCCATTACATCGTCTTCGAGCACTTGTCCGAGCCATTCCACGCCGCTGATCCCATTGAAGCGCGCTTTCAGATCACGTGCATAATTCGGGAAGCGCGTATGTTCAGTGCCTGCAATCGTCAAATGTAACTGTGGATATTCCGTACGTAATTTCTGGAACGCCTCCAGGAGTAATTCGAGCCCCTTGAAGGGTGCGAGCGTCGTGAAGAACAATAACTCCATCGAACTGGATTCCGCCAGTAGCTGAGGCTTGTGATACGCCCCGATCGGAATGTGCACACAATCCAATCCCCGCCGCGCCAGCCAGTCCGCATAATGGCGCATCGTCAAACAAATCACATCCGCCCGTGTTGTAATATCGGTCAGCAAACGCGCGCCCTTTGAGGCGAACGGTCCGCCGGGTGCATCCAGTGCGTTCAGATCGGCCAGCTCGACCAGCTCATGCAATGTGACCACCGTGGGAACTCCCATGCGTTGCGCAAGCATCGGTGTCAGCAAGCCGGATACGTTGATCCAGGGAGACCTGCCGAAGACGCTTACTCCCAGATTAAACCAGACCAGATCAGGACTCAACCGCTTCAGGCGCGAGAGGATCGTCTGCCGCGCGCTTAATTGACCGGGTGACCAGCAGTAGTCAAGTTCCGTTAAGCCCAGGTGATTGGGATGCTCGGCAACGTTTGGCGCTCCCGCCAGGACGGTCAGGCGCGAGAAAGAACCGGAATTTGCAAGGGCGCGGGTGAGATGATATCCATATTGTCCAATACCAGTAATCGCAGGGGGAAATGGACTGACAATTGTCAAATGCATGAGATCGTTTGGTTTGACAGAACCTCTTCGGCGTTGTATAGTTCCATCAATATGTACGTCTATTCTAATCGATTGGATTTTTAATGTTGGATGTTTCTTCGGAGGATCTATCACGCGCTCTTCTGTACGCGATCGCCTACGCCGATGTTTTTGATTATCCGCTGACAGCGCTTGAAATTCATCGTTACCTTACGGGGGTCCGTGCCCCGGTTGAAGCCGTCAACAGGGCCTTGGCAAAAGACTCTCAATTCATGCGCATAGGAGACTACTTCACTTTGCCTGACCGAGAGGAGATCGTCTCCATTCGGATGCAACGCGAAGCGCACTCGCGAAAACTGCTGCGTCGCGCAATTCAATATGGACGCATCCTTGGTGCATTGCCTTACATTCGGATGGTTGGATTAACAGGCTCTCTTGCCGTCCTGAATGTCTCCACCGTGGTTGATTTTGATTATATGCTCGTCACAGCCCGCGGCCGCCTATGGACCGCGCGGGCCTTTGCCCTGGCCTTCAACCGTCTCACCCGCCTGCAGGGAAATACGCTCTGCCCGAATCTTATCATCTCGGAGGAGGCGCTGGAGTGGCCTCACCACGATCTATATTCCGCGCGCGAATTATGTCAGATGGTGTTGATCGCCGGAAAAGAAGTACACTCCCGTTTGATGCAAGCCAATCCATGGGTGTTTTCCTTTTTGCCCAACTGTAGTCTCGACTCAAGTCGTGAACAAGGAGCGACTTCAGTCGCTCCTACTTTCAGATCAATTATTGAACTTCCACTGCGCGGGGGACTCGGTGACCGCCTGGAAGCCTGGGAGATGAATCGCAAGATCGCGCGCTTTACACGGCAGCATGGATACGGCGAGGAGACTATTTTCAATGCGGACCTTTGCCAGGGAAATTTCGATCACCACAGAAGCCGGACGTATGAAGCGCTTGAAAAGCGTTTAGCAGGATTCGAATCCAAGTCCCCTCTCCCTGTGGGAGAGGGGTAGGGTGAGGGTTGCATGACTCAAATCCTCCTGGGACAATCCTACTTTCTGCGTTTCGATCCTAAATTATGGGAGGCGATGCAGCCCTATCCGCCTTTGGGGACGCTGTACGCCGCCAGCTACCTGAGGCAACACGGCTATGAGGTCGCGCTGTTCGACGCGATGCTGGCTGAGTCAGAGGAGGAGTGGGGGAAAGCTCTTGAGGTACACAAACCGCAATATGCAATTATTTATGAAGATAACTTTAATTATCTCTCCAAGATGTGTCTCCTAAGGATGCGCGAAGCCGCGTTCAAGATGATCGACATGGCAAAGAGCCGCGGATGTACTGTCATTTTGTGCGGCGCGGACGCAACCGATCATTACGCCGAATATCTGGCGCGCGGCGCGGATTACTGTCTGCTTGGCGAGGGGGAGGAAACACTGATCGAGTTGCTGAGCCAGTTATCGGCTGGACGCGCAGCGGAGGCGG
>DAITPI010000404.1:0-4310 GCA_036833655.1 Anaerolineales bacterium
GAGGGAAAGATGCAAGTAAAGAAATCCTCGAGCTGGCTATCCTAACCCAGCTAAGTCCGGAAGCAATGGCAGAAGTCAGGGCGGCCGCTCTGGAACTGGAACAGAGCGCTCTGGAGAATAGCAAGGAAGTATATGCTGCAAGCTCGCCGCTGGAATATTCTCCCGATCCCACTCTGGTGGCAGAGTTCAAGGATTTTGACCCCGGCAATTTCACGGATCCATTGAATGTCAACAACGAATGGATGCCTCTACAGCCTGGCATGCGTTGGGTCCAGGAAGGGACCGCCGTAGATGATGAGGGCGAAAGCTACATCCGCCGCATTGAGTTTACTGTCACCGATTTGAACAAGGAAATTGCAGGCGTGAGCACGGTCGTGGCCTGGATTGTGGACTACAAAGATGGCGAGGTGGTCGAGAAGGAAATTGCCTTTTATGCCCAGGACAAGGAAGGCAATGTCTGGTATTTCGGAGAGTATCCGGAAGAATATGAAGATGGCGAGTTTGTGAAGGCTTCACCCTGGATTCACGGCATTGAAGATGCCAGGGCAGGGATCAAAATGATGGCAGACCCACAGTTGGGGATGCCCAGCTATTTTCAGGGCTGGGGTCCAGCAGTCGAATGGTCGGACTACGGGCAGGTGGACCAAATCGGGCATGAAACCTGCGTGCCGGTCGACTGCTATAAGGATGTGCTGGTGATCGCCGAGTCGAGCCTTGGAGAAGTCAATGCCTATCAACTCAAGTATTATGCACGTAATGTGGGCGAAGTGCGCGTCGGCTGGAGAGGGGCGGATGAAACACAGGAAGAACTGGAACTGGTTGAGCTGGTGCAAGTCAGCCCCGATGAGTTGGCAAAGATCGGCGAAATGGCTCGCGAGTTGGAGAAGCATGCCTTTGAAGTAAGTGACACTGTCTATGGCAAGACTTCCCCATTGGAGTAATATGTTTGCTTCAAGGAGGACTTAATGAAATTCCTGACTCGCAATCCGATTTGGGTCGGCTTGACTGCCATACTCTTGATCCTGCTATCCGCCTGCACGGGCGTCGCAACTCCTACACCCATCGTTGAGGCTCCTGCGGCTACTGCAGCTAGTGGACCTGCCCCGGAGGTGATCGTTTATGCCTCGGATCTGACCGCTGAGGCGCTTGACGAACTCCAATTCATGGACGACCCGGCTTCGCCGGGTAGCAAGCTGGTCAGCCTTCCCAATAACGGAGACGAGCTGGATCCACCTCCGGAAAATGACCCTCATGCGACATTTACCGTGCAGGTCGAAAGCGGAATCCCTTACCGTTGCTGGATTCACATGAAAGTGGGCGAGGCAAAAGGCAGATCCACGGCGAATATCGTATTTGTACAGTTCTCCACATCAGTGAATGAGGCAAACGAGGAGATCTTCCGCTTCAGCACGAACAGTTACCTGACTGCCGAGGGTCCCGCACAGCCGGGCTGGTCGTGGGTACCCTGCAAGGCTGAAGATGGGGATTCCCTGGTCTATTTTGAGAGTAGTGGCGAGTCCAGGGTACGCATTCAGGCGGGTGCAGAAGGCGTCGGCTTTGACCAGTTTGTCCTCAGTGCTGCAGACTTCCTGAACGCTGCTCCAGCGGAGGCGATTATAGAAAAATAGAATAAGATGACTGTCGACATGCCTATCGGATCCTCTGTTTTCGAATGGCGTCGCCGTCGAACCCCGCTTGTTCCAGGTTGATATCACGGCACAGCTCGCCAAGTCCCCCAGGCTATTTGACCGAAGACTGCTTCCACTCCTCTGGCGCAGGCTGTAACAACCCGTACGCCTGGAAACCGTCCTCGATCATCTTCTGCACCGCCGCCTGCATTTCGATCTCGCCGCGTGGCGAAGGCTCGATCTGCGCCAGATACTCCCAGATCTGATGTGGAAGGATGAACAACATCGATGCCGCGTAGGCGCTCATGATCTCCTCCCGAGCGGGCTTCTCCAGGAGGCGTTTGACACGCCAGTCGGCGTCCATCTCCACACTGGAGCGGGCGACAAGCTCCTCGATGGGGCATTCCTTCAAACTCATCGTGATGTCCGCCTGTTTTTCCCGATGAGCCTGCACGACATCGAGTAGGTCTTTCTCTCGCAAAACATAGTCCGTTGCCGCAACCAGCATGGATTCCGTACGAATCCAGTGCTGCGGGACCGATAGCAATGCATCGCCACTGCCGCGCAGCTGGCTCTGATGCGCGAAGGTGACAGCCAGGTTCCACCCTGAGCCGTCGCCCACGTACTCGAAGATCTTCTCCTCCAGGTGATGCGTAACGATGCAGACTCGCTCGATGCCTGCCCGTTTCACCGCCGTCAGCACGTAGTCCAGAGTGGGGCGCCCGCGGACAGGCAGCAGCGGCTTGGGTGTTTCATCTGTGTACGGGCGCTGCCTCTTTCCACGCCCGGCTGCAAGCAGCACTGCAGACCGGATCATCGCAAACCATCTCCTGTTTCCACAACGAAAGCTTTTGATGGCAGTTCCGGGTGAAGCCCGCGAAATTGCTCGGCAATTTCGGTGCAGAGAGCCTCAGCCTGCGGACGCGCTGCCAGAGCCACCACGCACCCGCCGTAGCCACCGCCGCTGAAGCGACTTCCATAAACTCCCGGGCCGCTGCTGACCAGCTCATGAAGCTCGACCAGGATGTCATTGCCCGACTCATAGTTCTTGATAGAAGATTCGCAGGATTGATTCATCAACTGTCCGAAACGCTGCATATCTGAAACTCTCCATGCCTCGGCGCCCTCCCGGACCCGCTCCGCCTCGCCGAAGAAATGCTCAGCGCGTTTGCGCAGGTTTTCAGGTAACGTTGTTTTCCTGGCGTCGAACAAGTCGCACGGCACGTCGGATAGCGTTCGCGCGCCTTCTTTCAGCAGGGAGGCAGCTTGCCTGCATTCCTCTACGCGGACGTTGAAGCCGCTCCTGGTCAGCTCACGCGAGACGCCGGAGTATGCCACGATCCAGGCTGCGCCACTTCCAGGTGGATCCAGGATCGGGGTTGCGGAGGCAGCCAGGGTATCCAGCAGGAGCAGCGCATCTTGCCTGCCATATACAATGGTCAACGGGTCAAGAAGACCATTCTGGAGTCCCAGCTCTTCGTGCTCCAGCTCATGATCCAGTCGGACCAATTGCTCGCTCGAGAGCACGATCTGGTTGACGTCGGCAAGCGCCCTGAGGTACGCCAGTCCCACCGAGGCAGATGAGCTCAGCCCAGACCCGACGAGCGAGCCGCTGACGTGCGCCCGCATGCCCCGTCGCGCCGGAAGCACCCGGGCTGCCGCCTGCGCGTAGCGCACCCAGTGATCCCGGTCGAGCTCGCCGATCCTAAACCTGGCATCACCGAATTGAGCGCTCGTGATCCAGATCTCTGGCGTGTCGAGCGATTCGTACTGTAGCGTCGTCCCCAGCCGGATCGTGCGCCCGAGAGCGACGCCGCCCTGATGGTCAACGTGCGCGCCGAGAGGGCAGATGCGGTAGGGCGAGAAGATCTGTTTCACACGCGAGATGCTCCATCACGTTCCATCAAAGAGATGCGCGGAATGCCCGGTGAGCCGGAAGAAGCGCTCCAGCTCAGCTTTTGAGAGGACCAGTGTCGCGGTGTTGACAAGCGGGTGACTCAGGAAATAGTCGCCCTGCCAGATCCCGGCATCTATCCACAATTCCACCAGATGCTCGGTATCGTTTGCCAGGCCCATCATGGTCACCGCGCCGCGGGTCACGCCCAGCAAGCGCTGCAAGTTTCCTTCCGACGCGAAGCGTAAATAGGGAACCCGCAATTGGATCGCCAGGCTCTTTAGATCCACGGTCTTTTCACAGGCAGTGACCACCAGGAAGAACCGGCGCGCCTTCTTGTCACAGAGGAACAGGTTCTTCGTGCTGATCGCCGGCAGTTCCGGACGGTGTAGCTCCGCCTCGGCGCAGGTGAACACGGCGGGGTGCTCGATGCGCTGGTAGGTAAAACCGTGTGTATCCAGGAATGCGAGGAATTCCTGTTCCGTCGCGATCATTGGAATTTCACCCGTAACGTCATGATTTGATAGGGCCGGAGGTCCAGGAGGATCGATGCGCCGTCCATGCGCAGTTCAGATTCATCTTCTTCAAGGAGGTTTGTTTCCCACGCCGATTTTACCGCTGCCCCAAACACGAGACGCACCGGTCCGCGTTTTCGCTGGCTCTCGTAGAGACGGAGGATAATGCCCTCTCCATTTTCGGCACCTTTGACCGTCTCGATGATTACATTAGGTGCGGAAGTTGAGATTAGAGATTGGAGAGCATGGGCTAGTTCGCCAGCCCTTTGACCT
>DAITPI010000405.1:0-4308 GCA_036833655.1 Anaerolineales bacterium
CGGATGAACAATGCCCATCTTATGCAGATTGAAATTAAACGAAATGGGAGCACGGTACCAAAACCGTTGACACATCTGTAAACGGATTACTTAGGTCATGTCCTAGATAAAACCTGGATGAAAAAATTAGAGTAGCATTGCAGATGAATAACAAAATCTGTCTAAATGATGAGATGCGTGGATTGTCTCTTCGTTTGGATTCCGTATGCTATACTCGCGCATCATGAATACGTGGGAGCACGGCCACACTCGCGTCCCCTAAAGAAATTCTGCGACCGCTCATCTTCATCGAAAATGCAAATCCTTCTCTTCCCTCTGCTTGGTTATCTTTTCGGTTCGCTCCCCTTTTCGATCTGGATCACGCGTTATGTCAAGAACGTGGATGTGCGTGACGCAGGCTCCGGGCATGCCACGACCACGAACACAATCCGTCAGGCAGGCTTTGGCTGGGGCGCGCTGGTAGGGTTTCTGGATGTGGCGAAAGGATTTCTCCCAACCTTTCTCGCCATCCGGTATTCGGGCGAAATCTGGGTTGTGGCAATTACGGCTGCATGTGCCGTAGCCGGTCATTGCTGGCCGGTATTCGCGCAGTTCCGGGGCGGGATGGGAATTGCCACCTTTGGCGGCGGGTTGATCGCGGCGAACTGGTTCTCAGCGCTGATTGGCTTCGGATTATTGCTTGCCCTCCTGCTGCTGCTCCGCCATGGCGCGCGTGCCAGCGTGTTCACCGGTATTCTTGTGGCGCCGCTGTTCTGGCTCCTGAATCTACGTGGCACGGAGCTCTGGATTGCCCTCGCCTGCGGGCTGGTCCTTGCCTATCGTTTTCTGATCGACTGGAATCGCAAGTATCGTGAGCTCTGGCTGGACCGGGAGAAACCGACTCAATGAAAATCGGTATCGTAACGGACTCCACCTCCGATCTCCCCCCTTTTTTGGTCGAGCAGCATGGGCTGGAGGTGATCCCCTGTATCCTGGTGATGGATGGCAAGGAGTACCTGGATGGGAAAGACATCACTCGCGATGAGTTCTACCGGCAATTGCCTGCCCTTCGCACCCAGCCGACCACGGCCGCGCCGTCGATCGGCGACTTCGCCAGCCGGTACGACTCGCTCCTGACCCGCGGCTATGACCATGTCCTGTCCATCCACGCCGCCGGCGCGCTGACTTCCATCCTGAACATCGCCCGCCAGGCTGCCAGCGACTTCGCGGATCGCGTCACGTGTCTCGATAGCACGTCCCTCTCATTGGGGCTGGGCTTTCAGGTGCTCGCCGCAGCGGAAACCGCTGAGATGGGGTTAGAAGCAACCCTGGCCGCCGTCGAATCGACCCGCAGACGGATCCACGTCTCTGCAGCCCTGGACACCCTGGAGTACCTCAAGCGCAGCGGGCGCGTCCCGGCTACCGTTGCCATACTGGGTGGATTGTTGCGTATCAAGCCGCTGATCGAGCTGACCAACGCGGAAGTTAAAGCCATCGGTGCGGTACGGACGAACAGCCAGGCGCGAGAAAGAATGTCCAGATTTCTACTCGAAGCTGGTCCCCTGGACCGGCTGGCGATCCTGCACACCAGCGCCGAGTCTCGTGCCAGGGAATTTCTAAGGGGGATCATGCAGCAGGCTAGCCAGTCGGTGCCGCGCGATATCCTCATGGTCAACGTGACTACGGTCATCGGCACGCACGTGGGACCTAATGGGCTGGGGTTTGCAGCGGTGCGGTCTGAGTCTTCGCCATGATAAAATTACCTCATGCAGCCATCTCTAGAAAAGTTACGTAAATTCTTCCGTCTCGAGCATGAGAACGGATACAGCAACAGCGCGATTATCGGTGGGCTTGCCAAAATGCTGGACTACTGGGAGGGAGAAGCCCGCGCCGATAACATTCAGGAAGAAGTTATTCAAGCCGTGGTACAGCGACTCCGCTCCTATGAGGGTCTCAGCCCGCAGTCCCGCGCCGATGCATTGAAGGGCTTGTGGAAGCGCATCGGGGAGACCTACCCGGAAACGCAGCAAAGACCCCGCGGCGTCCCTCAGCGGCGGCCCGAGCCGGTTGCCGAAGCGCCTGCGAACGCTGAACCGGCTCAGCAACAGCCCCGTCCCGGTGAGCCTCCCGCCCAGCTTGCTCGACCCGAGCCTCCAAAGCAGGAACGCTACCAGCGGCCCGCACCGCCGCCCCGTTCCGAGACCACGCCCGGGGCAAAGACCTCTGCCACGCCGGCGGCGCTGGATGCCAAGCTCACCGTCCTACAGGGTGTGGGACCTCGCCACGCCGAAACGCTCAGCAAGCTAGGCTTGCAGACCCTCGGCGACATGCTCTACTACTACCCGCGCCGCTACGACGACTATTCTCAGCTCAAGCCTATCAAGGACCTGTTCTACGGGGAGCAGGTCACCGTGATCGGGACAATCCAGAGCGTGCACTCGCGCCCGATTCGCGGAGGCAAGGCGACGATCATCGAAGTGATCATCAGCGATGGGACGGCTGGCTTGCGACTGTCGTTTTTCAACCAGCCCTGGCTGGCGAACCGCTTCAAGGCGGGCGATGCGATTTCCGTTTCCGGGAAAGTGGACCAGTACCTGGGCCGGCTCGTGATGAACGGCCCGGACTGGGAGCCGGTGGAGGTGGAGAGCCTGCACACGAACCGGATCGTGCCGGTCTACTCCCTAACCGAACGCGTGACCCAGAAGTGGCTGCGCAACATCATGAAACAGGTCGTGGAGTACTGGGCGCCCAGAGTCGTCGACGCGCTGCCCGAGAGCGTTCGCTCGTCGGCGCGCCTGTTTTCGCTGCCCCAGGCGCTGATGCAAATCCATTTCCCCGATTCGCAGGAGAAGCTCAACGCCGCGCGTGAGCGGCTTGCCTTCGACGAGATCTTCTATCTCCAG
This sequence comes from Anaerolineales bacterium, assembly GCA_036833655.1. GTDB lineage: Bacteria > Chloroflexota > Anaerolineae > Anaerolineales > Villigracilaceae > Defluviilinea. The sequence continues at coordinate 2,883 of DAITPI010000405.1, forward strand.
ATGGGCGTGTTGCGCCAGAAAATCGACTGGAAGTCGGTGGATGCACGGCGTTTCCCCGTGCCCGACGAGTGGCTGGCGGCGCGCCTCCAGAGCCTGCCCTTCACCCTGACGAACGCGCAGCAGAACGCCCTTCGCGATATCCGCGCGGACCTCGACTCCGGCAAGCCCATGAACCGTCTTCTGCAGGGCGATGTCGGTTCCGGGAAGACGGTGGTGGCAGCTTTGGCTGCTGCCATGATCACAGAGAACGGCGCACAGGCGGCCATCATGTCCCCGACATCGATTCTCGCCGAGCAGCACTATCGGAACTTCACACGTTTGCTGGCGGGTGAAAACGGGATCCTGCAGGAGAACCAGATCCGGTTGCTGGTTGGCGATACGCCTGAGCCGGAGAAGGAAGTCATCCGTGCCGGCCTGGCGGATGGCTCGGTCAAGATCGTCATTGGCACGCATGCCATCATCGAAGAGCCCGTTGCATTCCAGGATCTACAGCTGGCAGTCATCGACGAGCAGCATCGCTTTGGCGTGGAACAGCGCTCTGCCCTGCGCACAAAAGGGACCAATCCACACCTGCTGGTGATGACGGCAACCCCGATCCCGCGTTCGCTGGCGTTGACGCTGTACGGTGACCTGGACCTCTCGGTCATCGATGAGATGCCGGCAGGCCGCATACCCGTCAGTACCTATGTCCTCCGCCCGCAGGAACGTGAGCGTGCCTTTACCCTGCTGCGCGGTCAGATCAAGGACGGTAAACAGGCATTCATCATCTACCCGTTGATCGAAGAGAGTGAGAAGATCGAAGCGCGCGCCGCTGTGGACGATTACGAGACTCTCTCGAAGGACGTGTTCCCTGACCTGAAGCTCGGTCTGCTGCACGGCCGGATGCGTCCGCAGGAAAAGGACGAAACTATGCTCAAGTTCCGTGACCGCAAATACGACATCCTCGTCTCGACGACTGTGATCGAGGTCGGCGTGGATGTGCCGAACGCCACGGTGATGCTGATCGAGGGCGCGGACCGGTTTGGTCTGGCGCAGCTACACCAGCTGCGCGGGCGCGTCGGGCGCGGCTCCGATCAATCCTATTGCCTCTTGATCCCCACGCATGAAGATGCCGCCGAAAACGAGCGCCTGCGTGCCATGTCCGAGTCGAACGATGGTTTTGTCCTGGCGGAAAAGGACCTTCAGCAGCGTGGTCCAGGCGAGTTTCTCGGCACTCGTCAGTCTGGCTATTCCAGCGGTTTGCGCATGGCGAGCATCACGGACGTTCTGCTGATCGTGAGGGCGCGCGAGCAGGCGCAAAATTTGTTCGAGCGGGACCCCTATCTGAACCAGCCAGAACATGCTCTGCTGGCGGAGGCGTTTGAAAGATTCTGGGGCGACGGCAAAGGGGATGTGAGTTAGTCAGCCTGTCGCCTGATCATGGCAC
>DAITPI010000406.1:0-4297 GCA_036833655.1 Anaerolineales bacterium
GATGGGCCAGGTCAACCAGAAGCTCGGGCGGCTCGGGCCCGCATCCATTGAGTATCTGGAAGCGCTGAAACTGGCGGATGGCATGGTGGTCCCGGCGGAGCAGGCGGACGAGATCCGCCAGATGTATGAGCCGCTGATCGAGGCCCAGGCCATGCAGACGGATGAGGCTGCCCTCAAGCGCCTGTGCGATAATATCAATGGCATGCTTATGCGCAAAAACTGGCGCGACCATTTGTACCGGATGCGCGAGCAAATGCCCAGGTCGCAGGACGGCGACATGCCCATGCCGCTGGCTGAGGTCATCCTGCAGGCGCAGTCGAGCCAGGTGCTCGAAGCCATTAGTCACGTCCATCAGCTGGCGCGCGCCGGGCAGCTGCGGTCTGCGATGGAGGAAGCCTTCCACGCGCTCGCCTACGCGCCCACGTATTTGCCCCTCCACACGCTGATGGGCGACCTGCTCGTGCGCGAGAACCGCGTCGGAGATGCAATAGCCAAATTCAGCGCGGTCGCACAAGCCTATAGTGTGCGCGGGGAGGCGGCGCAATCTGCCAAGCTGTTGCGCCGCGTGGTCCAGCTCGCGCCCATGGATATGGCTGCTCGCAAGAAGCTGATCGATCAGCTCGTGGCGCGCGGCCAGATGGATGATGCCATCCGCGAATATCTGGAGCTGGCAGATATCTACTACCGCCTGGCGGAGCTGGATATGGCGCGCAAGACCTATACGACCGCCCTACGCGTGGTCCAACAGGCGAACGCCGACCGCAACTGGAATATCCACATCCTGCAGCGCATGGCAGATATCGATATGCAGAGACTGGACTGGAAGCAGGCGATCCGCGTCTATGAGCAGATCCGCACCCTGCGCCCCGACGACGAGGGCGTACGCAAGAACCTGATCGAGCTCAGCCTGCGCATGGGCCAGACCGCCCAGGCAACTGCCGAGATCGAGAACTATCTGACCTATCTGCAGACCCACGGGAACAGCCAGCAGGGCATCAAGTTCCTGGAGGAGCTGTTGCAGGATCGTCCTGACGAGGTCCTCCTGCGACGCGCCTTGGCGGGGTTGTACCACGAGGCAGGCAGGAGCGAGGATGCCGTGGCGCAGCTCGATACCCTCGCCGAATCCATGCTGACCGCCGGTCGCAAGGAAGAGGCGATGATGATCATCAATCAGATCCTGCTGATTGGTCCGCCCAACGCCGACCAGTATCGCCAGCTGCTGTTCCAGTTGCAGGCAGGTAAGTAACACGGGTCCGCCACACTCTCCAGTGTGGCGGTTTTCTTGTGCTGTGCGCGGAGTGCTATAATCCCTGCGCTGCGTCCTGCGGCAGCGACTTCATGTTTGGAGACTATCCCATGTTACAGACTCACCGGGAGACCACCGGTACTTTGCACCGTGACTATGCCGGCGCGACGCGTGATCGCGCCGTAATGAACTGGCTGTTCACATTTGCCTTCATCGTCGCGTTTCTCATTGTCTTCGGCGGCTTTGTCCGTCTCACTCGCTCGGGGCTTTCGATCACCGAGTGGAACCCGATCAGCGGAGCTGTGCCGCCGCTCAGCCAGCAAGCCTGGCTCGACGAATTTGCCAAATACCGGCAATCTCCTGAATTCCAGCAGATCAACTTCAATATGACGCTGGATGAATATAAGTACATCTTTTACATCGAGTGGATCCACCGCTTCATCGCCCGCTTTGCGGGACTGGTTTATGCCATCCCAGTCTTCTACTTCCTCTTCACCCGGAAAATCCCCTGGAAGGATTTTGGCATCTATTTCCTGATGGGGATGCTGTTCATCGCCCAGGCGTTTGCCGGCTGGATCATGGTTGCCAGCGGACTGGTGGACCGTCCGTCGGTCAGCCACTTCAACCTGACGATCCATTTGCTGCTCGCGCTCACGCTATTCGGCCTCGCGCTTTGGACTGCCCTGGGTCATAAATATGGCTTCCCCGCTGCCGATAAGCGAGTCAAATGGTCCCTGCCTTCCAGGCTGGCGTTGCTCTCCTTTATCCTGCTCCTCATCCAGATTACATATGGCGGCATGACCGCCGGGCTGAAGGCAGGCCATGTATCCGATACCTGGCCTCTCATGTTCGGCAAGCTCATACCGCCGAATCTCTTCGGCTCGTGGATCAACGTGCTCGAGGTGCCGCAGACGATCGTCTTCATCCACCGCTGGTTCGCCTGGCTGGGGCTGCTCGCGGTGCCTTATGTATTGTGGGTTGTAAAGAAGCAGAATTACCCGGCGGAGATCCAGACCGGACTCAAATGGCTGATCGCCGTGGTCGCATTGCAGATCACGCTGGGTGTACTCACGATCCTGTCCTACGTCAATATCGTGGTGGCACTTGTCCACCAGGCAAACGCCATTGTGTTGTTTGGGCTGGCAATTTATTTCATCCATCGCTTCCGGGCGCTGGACGCGGCGCGGTCAGCGTAAATACAAGTGACCGGGAGAAGGCTCCCGATCACAGCTTCACGACCATCTAGACGGATTACAAGTAGCATTTCCGCCGGTATTACTCCAATTCCTGGTGCCGAACATCCAGGAACAGCCTTGCGACACTCCTCGGCAGGCCCTGGCACCGTCCGCGCACCCCGCACAATCATACTGTGCGGGGCAGGTGGCAGGTGTGCACCCGGGGCAGGTGTGCGCCTGTCCCATTGGGACAGTGCAGGTGAGGTTTGCTGTAGAGAGAGAATTGCACTTGAAGAACCTTCGCAAGGCTTTCATGGTGTGGGAATGGTTCGCTCTTTCGAAAGCGGCTGAACATGTCCCCAGTCTACGCATGCCGTGTCTCACATTCGCCTTGTGAGCGTCTCAACTTCTGGAATCTGAAGACTCCCGGCCAAATGTAGAACTGGCGTCACCCTCCGCGACTTACGGAAGGGAAAAGTCTTCCGGCTTACCTTGATCTGTAAGAGATCGGAAACTACTTTCTTATCAGAATGGCGTAGATCATCGCAGCTTCATCCACAGGGGAGTTGTAGATAATACTCAGACCAGCTTTTTTGTAGGTCGCGACATAGTGCATATGATCGGGTGTTCCATCTGTGTCAGGTAGCCCCGCATTACCTATTCCCTGCCGTTTCAGCTTATACTCAACAGCCTCCATCGTGTCATAGAATTTCAACCCGAAAGGTAGTTCACCCTTATAAGCTGCAAAGTCCTCTTCGTAAGGCACAGAGCCCGCTGACTTATTCAAATAGAGAAACACACCTTCTACGATCTGATTCGCATCGATCATAAGCGCCACACCGGCTTCTTTGCATAGGAAGTAGGGCATGGAACTTGAGCAATGGTTGCTGGCGATGAACTCATCGACAACTTTATCGTTCAAAGGCCTGCCAAGAATATCTTTGTATGTATCAGCTTTTGAATCGGTTTGCTTGGCCAGAGCAATATGAGCTCTACAGCCGCTGAGCCCAAGCGCGAGCGCGGCAAGGATAGAAAGATACCGGTAAAGCTTGCCCATGAAAGTCTCCCTGTGTGAACAAATAATCTAAAATGGTATACTCGATGTAAGATTTCATAGTTTAAATGTAATCAAGGAAATGTGGGTGTCGCTGGGAGACACAAAAGTGACACAAGGTCTGGAGGGATCCAGTGGCCAATGACTCATTTGGGGAATGGCTAAGGCGTCGGCGCAGAGCTTCAGGATGGACGCAAAAAGAGCTGGCGTTCCGCATCAACTGCTCAACAAGCGCAATACGTAAAATGGAGGCAGAGCAGCGCCGGCCCTCCGCGCAGGTGATAGAACGTCTGGCACAGGCCTTCGAGATACCTTTGAGCGAGCGCAAGGCATTCCTGCGTTTTGCACGCGGCGACTGGCGGGCAATTCTGCCCCAGAGCGACGAGGCTGCGACCCTGCGTGTGCTGCGCTTCGATCCCCATTCGCCGCTCCCCCAATCGATGATGGATTTTCCCGGCACGATCCGGGTGGACGATCTGCTGCGCCTTGCCTGGGAATCGCCCGATGTGAAGGAAAAGCTGGCACTGCTCCAGCACGCCCTGGACCAGGCGGAAGCGCAGGGCGATGTACGCAGACAGCTCGAGTATCTCTGGCAGCTCGGCTGGCTGGACCAGACGAATCGATTCGTCTACTGGGAGCAGGCACTCGCGCGCGCCCGCCTCCTGGGCGACTCACAGGCGCTCGCCAGCGGACTGAGTATGGTGGGCTTCTTCCTCGTCTTGAACGGGGATCTCGATTCGGCGCAGAAGTATCTGGCAGACTCCAGCATGCTGTATCAGCAGCTGCAACTCAAGCCGGTCACCTCTCACCTGATCTCGGCGT
>DAITPI010000407.1:0-4297 GCA_036833655.1 Anaerolineales bacterium
TCATACATGGGCCGTGACATGCTTGGCAGCTCACCAATGATCTTATACAGCGTTGCCTGCTTTGTTTCCACAAGATGTCCGAGGTAGCCCATATGAGACCTCGCGACGTCATAGCGCAACGCATCCGACATGACCAGAATTACTTTGCTCATAGATGTTCTTTAAGTCGTTTCTGCCTAAATATCAGGAGGGCATCATTTCTTTCCGTGTTCACTCACCACAATCTTTAGCGGCTCGCCTGAGAAATCTACCTGCTTCGTCCAGTCGCCTGAGAAACTTATCGATGTGTTCGCCAGCAGGCGCCGGAATATCTGCCGATACAGAACCCGCTGACCCTGAGTCACTTCCAAGGTCGCATGATGGCAGAATTCGGGGGAGCGAATGCGGAATCGACCCGGGACAGCATCCGGACTCAGAACGCTCGGGTAAATCCAATCCAGGGGCGGTGCGGCCTGGATCTCCAGTCTACACTCACTCCAGCTGGCATCCTGGAGATACTGTGCGACGGAGCGTGCCGCGCTGCGACCCTCCAGCGCTGCCCAGTCGGCCGTCTCGACGCCGCGCAGGAGATTCCCGGCCGCGAAGATGCCTGGCTGCGAGGTGCGAAAATGAGAATCAACCTGGGGACCAAGCGCGGGCTTCGCGGTCAGATTCGCTTTTCGGGCAAGCTCGTTTTCCGGGATCCAATTGCCGGTGAAAACAACGGTGTCGCATTCGATGAGCTCCGTCTTGCCGGAATCCAGATCGGTGATTTCAATCCCTTCCACATGCTGACGCCCGAAGATATTCGTTACTCGTTTATTGGTCAGGATCGGCGTACGGGAAAGCAGGTCGGCAAAGAGGATTTTCGCCGGCAGGAAGACGGGGAGGTAAAGCTGATGATCGGGCAACTCGGTAATCATGTTCAGGACTCGTACCCTTGCATGCATGAGCGTCAGCACAACGGACAGACTGACCCGCTCGGCGCCGATAATGACCGCACGTCTTCCAACAGGCAAATCCTGCTCATAGACGAATCTCTGCAAGGATCCGGTGGTGAAGACACCCGGGGGGCGATGACCGGGAACCAGCCGCGCCGCACGAGGTCTCTCGCGCACACCGGTTGCCAGCAGGACGGATCTTGCTTCGATAGTTCCCAATCCATCGGGAGAGGTGAAATCCAGAACGTGCATTCTCGCGCCGTGCGAGAGACCGGACAGGGAGGTATCCTTCCAGCCGGTAACGGTTGTCGACGTTTGAATCTTGACCCCGGCTGCTGCAGCCAGCTCCTGATATTTGCGTGCATATGATGGACCGGACATGACACGATGCAAGTCCGTGATCCCAAAGCCGATATGCCCGCACAGGCGCGGAATGCCCCCTGCTTCCAGCTCGCGTTCTGCGATCAGGATATTGTCCACGCCGAGTTTCTTCAAATCCAGGGCTGCGGCAATCCCCGCCGGCCCGGCGCCCACGATCAGCGTATCTACCGTCCGCAGGGGTCTATCTGTGACCATGGGAGTCGAGCGACGACCAGACGGTAAGGGCCCTTCCAAAAGCGTGAGAGTTCGCTTGACCGTGGTAGGCTGTGTTGCTCTTCGCAGTAACGCGACCAGGGAAGCCTGGCAGTTGAATCCCTGGCAGCGTCCTTGCAGCGCGCGGGTTCTCCTGCGCAGCGCATCCAGCGTAGCCGCAGGGATGTACGAGTTCGTCGCATCGTGGAGCTCGCCCAGCGTCACACGCTCGCAGTGACAGACGATCCGCCCGTAGTCCGGATTCTGCTCGATAAGCTCTCCATCCTGATAGGGACGCAAAGATGCTTCGCCAATATTGGGCATGCGGATCGGCTTGAACCTCGAGGTTGGCCGCAGAGGAACCCCGCTTTCCCTTAACAGATCCGCCACGTATTCGGCAATACCCAGGCACGCCGAGATGCCCGTCGATCGAATCCCACCGACGCACACATAGCGCTGATCGGCATGCAGGGCGATCTGGTAATCGCTGTGCTCGGTTGCCGCGCGCAGACCTGCGTACGTGGCGGTCACTTCCTCGTCGAGCAGCCCGGGCAAGATCCTTTTCCCCTTCTCCAATAGAGACTGTAAGCCGCTGGCGCTGGTGTTGGTCGCGGTTTTATCCGGCAGATCCTCCGCAGTCGGTCCGAGCAGAATGTTGCCATAAACGGTCGGACTGATCAGCACGCCCTTCGTGACCGCAGTCGGCACCGGCAGGAGGACGTGGTTGACGAGCGGGCGCGCCAGCTTGTCGTAGACGATCAGCTCTCCGCGCCGCGGCGTGATCTTGAAATTCTCATGGCCAAATTGCACATTAATCTCATCGGAACGCAAACCTGCTGCGTTGATCACCCATTTCGCCCGGATCTCCTCGGTCCCACTCGAAAGAATGGAAAAACCATCGCCTTGTTTTATCGATCTCACAGGAAAGTTCAGCCTGAGTGTCACGCCGTTGACAACCGCCTGCGTGGCACACGCCAGAGGAATGGTAAACGTACACAGAATTCCTTCGCCCGGAACCAGCATGCCGCCCAGCGCTCCCTCCCCCAGGTGCGGCTCGCGTCGATAGACATCTTCCTTCGTGATGAGATGCACATCCGTGTTCCCATTCTGGTGGGCTTTCGCCAGGAGAGATGGCAACGTCTCAATTTGTTCCTGTGTCCACGCGATCAACAAACCACCGATACGCTCGAAGGGACTTCCCACCTCCCCCATGAACGTTTCCAGGAGCGGATAACTCCGCTTCAATAAGGCCGATTCCAGCGAACCAGGAGGTGCGTCATAGCCGGTATGCCAGATGGCTGTACTGGCTTTCGAAGTCCCCATTCCTACGTCTGGATTGGCTTCCAGGAGCACGATGCTGAGTTCATACCGGGAGAGCTCTCGTGCAATGGCCGAGCCGACTGCACCGGCCCCAATAATCGCAATATCATAGGTTTGTGTCATCTGTTGTCCTAGCGATCCATTTCACGAATGGTAGGCTTTGACGGCGTCCAGCGCCCTCTTCCACTGGGCGAGCTTCTTTTCTCTCGCTTCTGCCTGCATCCCTGGCCTGTAAATGCGTTCTGCTTGCCAGCTTCTGGCGAGATTCTCCAGGGAGGTGCCCAATGCCGATACACCGGCGAGATTGGCGATCCCGATGGCAGTTGCCTCCAACGCTGCCGAGACGTGTACTTCCAGGTTCAACAGGTCTGCGATGATCTGCATCAGATATGGATTGCCCGAAGGTCCGCCATCCACTTTCAAATGTGGAGGGTTCTGGCCGGCGTCCTGTGCCATGGCCGTGACCACCTCATACACCCGACAGGCAATGCCATCCAGAGTCGCGCGGACGATATCATCCGAAGTCGTGCTACGGTTCAAGCCAAACATAGCGCCGCGGATGTCTGTTCGCCAGTGGGGCGCCGCCAGGCCCTGCAGCGCCGGGACGACGACCACATCCCTATCCACGGAGCGCTTTGCAGCTGCGTTGCTTGCCGCGGCATCCGGAATGACTTTCAGGCTATCGCGCAGCCACTGCACGGCCGCGCCCGTGACGAAGATCCCGCCATCGAACGCGTAGGCGCGCTGATCAGCGAAACTCCAGCCGACCGTCGTGAGCAGGCCGTGATCCGAGAGACGTGGGCGATCGCCAATGTTCATCAGCAGAAAGCTGCCCGTGCCAAAGGAGCATTTCATCTCGCCCGGGTTGAAACACGCCTGCCCAAACAACGCCGCCTGCTGGTCCACCAACAGCGCATGCAGAGGCAGGGGTTTTCCGTTGCCAAAATCGACATCGCCGATCCAGCCAGCGGAGGGTTTGACTTCTGGCAACATGGCGCGCGGGACGTCGAAGAGAGAGAGCAACTCATCGTCCCAGTCCAGAGAATTCATGTCGAACAACAGCGTCCTTGAAGCCGTAGAGGGATCGGTGACATGCAATCTCCCATTTGTCAGGAACCAGATCACCCAGGTCTCCGTGGTGCCAAACTTGAGTGTGCCGGCGTGTGCACGTTCACGAATCCCGGCATCGTTCTCAAAGACCCATTTGAGCTTGGGTGCGGAGAAGTAGCTATCGAGCAAGAGTCCCGTTTTCTGACGGAGCCTCACCGGATCCACGCCTGGAGCAAGCACCCGACAAACAGATTCGCCTCGGGTATCCTGCCAGACGATGGCGGGCGTGACAGGCTCACCCGTGGTTGCATCCCAGAGGATGAACGTCTCACCCTGGTTATCGAAACCGACTGCGGCTATATCATACTTAGCCAACAGGGGCGCACAGGCCTCTTTCACGGTGCGAACGATCTCCAGCGGATCCTGTTCGAACC
>DAITPI010000408.1:0-1962 GCA_036833655.1 Anaerolineales bacterium
CATCATATTCTGCTCTTTAACAGCATTTTCAAGCTGTTTAAGGGCCTTTTCCTCTCTTTCGCCTATAGTCATCACACCCGAAGCTCTCCTGACCGCATTTTGCCCGAAACGCTTTCTGAGCTTTGGGAGACCATCCTCTGGACGTGCGTGCTCTCCGAGATTCGCAAACATCCGTTGCTATCTTCGGAAAAGCTGTTTATCGTCAACACCTACCTGGAGAAAGTCGGCGTGAAAGAGCACGACACGGTGGATGACGTGCTCTGGAAGATCGCAAACCTGTTCGACGAGATCATGAACAGCAACCCGCGTGACGGGGTCTCCGAGATCCTGCGGCGCTTCGACCGGGTCACGTTCGACGACGCCAAATCTGTGGTGGTGGAAGGTCTACAGTCTTCGAAGAAGAACTTCGTGATCCTGATGGACTCGCTCGACGATTTCCGCCTCGAAATCGACTCCGTCTCTCACTCGCTGCAGGGCCTGCTGAAGTTTGTCGGCTCGATGAACAAGCCCAGGGATGTGGTGGACGTGCGCTTCTGCCTGCCGTCCGAGCTGTTCCACCGCCTCGTCCGGATCTCCTCCAATCCCAACAAGGATTTCCGCCGCGCCCTCAAGCTGCAGTGGACCGCCAGCGAGTTGGTCTTGATCGGCGCGCAGCGTCTGATGTATTACCTGATCCTCTACTATCCGGGTTTCCTGAAAGGCATGTCCCAGCCGGACCTGACCAAGCGCTCCGACGCACTGGCGCTGTTTAGCAGGGTCCTGCCGGAGAAGATCACCAACCAGGCTGGCTTCCAGGAAGAGACCATGTCCTACATCCTGCGGCATACCCAGCTCCTGCCGCGCCACTTCCTGATGCTGTTGAACTCGATCTTCAAGGGCATCTCGGGTCCCAATCCGTTTCCCATCTCGGAAGAAAAGATCATCAACGGCATCCGCAAAGTGGAGGAGTTCATCGTCAGCGAGATCTTCGTTGCCTTCAAGCTGATCCATCCCACGGCAGAGATCACCTGCAAGCGCTGCCTGCCGGAGCTGGGACACAAGTTCTCGGTGGGGGAGCTGCACCAGGTCTTCACTCGCCATGGCAAGGCGGTCTTTGGCGGCGAAGGGATGTTCGAGTTCCAGCGTATGCTGATCGAGATCGGCGCGCTGGGACGCGTGATCCCAGGCAAGCCCACGGACGTCTACATCAAGGGCAACTTTGAGTACACCGTCGCCCACGAGTTGACCATCAGCCACGACGACGAGCTGTGCATCCACCCGCTCTTCTCAGGTATCTTCGGTAACGGCTCCCGCAAAGACCGCCCTGTCTATCCCTATGGCAGCGTGCTGGACGATGAGGATTACCGGGATAAGTTTGAGTGAGGTGCCAGGTAATCATAGTAAACAGGCACGTGCATGGGACGTGCCTGTTTTGTTGTATCTTTGGGTTGCTTATGAACCGAAGACTACACTTCCAACCTGAATCTGCGGCTGGACGTTGGTGAAATTGGGGATATCAGCCATGATCGCCGCGCCGTGGGTGGTCAATCCATTTTGGAAATCTTCGATTTTTTCAAAAAGTAGATACCCAATCGCAGCAAAGGGAGCAGGCTCTCCGGGCACGGCGCTACCCAGACCTTCATCCACCTGTGCCTCTACATTGAGGCCCGAGCTTTGAAGTATTGCTTTGGTCATTGGCACGTGCTTGGTGAGGTAGTAATCCATGTCAAAGTGGCTGTTGCTAGTCTTCGGAAATAAAACGGTAACGCGGATCATTTTTTTCTCCTTCATAAGATAGTTAGAATAAATAGGCTCTACGAGTGTAGAAACCCCGCACACAAGGAAAAAAGAATATGGTCCCTTTCCGACGGAAGGTTGGTCTTGAACCCCGTCGACTCTCTTGTCCATCGTGGTCACAAAAGAAGTTTGTATTCTACAAAAAGATCAGCCAGTTGTTTCAGGGACTGTCGCCTGACCGACCTT
>DAITPI010000408.1:1972-4282 GCA_036833655.1 Anaerolineales bacterium
CGCTTCTCTCCACCTGTTCGCGGACAAAGTCCTCCACGCGTATCAAGGTCATGGGGAATTCCTGAAGCATCGATGTAGCATCAAAAGTTTGATCGGTGGTATCTACCCACACGCTCAAGGTCATCAAGCGGCTAAGCACAGGCTGAAAAGGACGCATGATGGGCGCCATCACTTTCATCATGGCAACTGGAACATGACTGACCTTTGCTTTTGTGCCTGAAAAACGGCTATACATCTCAGCAATCTGATTTTTGGTCACATTATCGGGGCCACCCATTTCGATAGTGCGGCCTCTCATCTTGGGATCTGTCAAGGCGAGCACGGCAAGGTGCGCTGCATTCCTGGCTGCCATATAGTTACCGGGATTATTCCCGGCGCCGTAAATCGTGGTTTTCCCTGTAGTCAATATCGATGCGCCCAGGAGCCGATGCACATGCCATTCCATCAAGGCGGGCGGACGCAAGATGCTGTAGCTCAGCCCGCTGCTTTTCAAGTAGGCTTCCACTTTGGCTTTGCAGCGATAGAAATCCGTGGGGTGGTCCGGCGAGACGAGTTGGGCCGAGGTGTAAACAAGATGCTTGACTCCCGCCGCCTTCGCCGCGTCGATCAGGGCGTGGTGACCCGCGTCATCCACAGCTTCCGATGTGTATTTGCCTGTCCCCATTAATTGATGTGCAGCGGCGAAGACCACATCCACGCCCCGACAGGCTCGCTCCAGCGAGGCTTTGTCGATCAGGTCGCCCCGCACGATCTCTGCGCCAAGTGCCTGCAGATCGGCCGCATTGGCCGGATTACGGGTCAGTCCGCGGACCTTATGCCCGGCTGCCAGCAATTGCCGGGCCGTTTCACTCCCTAAGACGCCGGTGATGCTAACAATCAGTATCATGAGAATCCTCCTACTTCTAAAGTCGAATCACCTTCAGACTTCTATAAAGTCTATACGCGGCAAACACAATAATTTTGGACCAGTTGATCTTGTGTGAATCCCGGTACAGCCGGGAGCGATTGTCCCTCGTATGCACCCGGGAAGGAACATCATGCTCGCTGGTTTTCGTATTCCGCTCGCACATTCTGGACAGTATCTAAATTTCCCGGCATGCCGACCTCCTCACATACCTGAACCCTTATTATTTGTATCTAAATTATACAAATTATGAAATTGATTTTCAAGCACCAAATTCCGTTTGGGTGCGATTTAAATTTTCGGAGGAGGAGTGCGTTGGTAAAGGGTCTTGCCATGCTTGAAGTTGCGCCAGGGACTTTTCTTGGGTTTGGGTGAGGCCGCTTCTGGTTCCAACGGCTGGCGGAGAGGGATTGGCAAGCCGCCCTGGAGGGCGCGTGCTATGACAGAAGTAGGCGGCTTGAGATGACGGGATCGATGAAGAGTGATTCGGCGTTGGCGAGTTTGCTGGCGCAGACGAGCTTCAAGTTTCGGCCAGTCTTCTCGCCAACGACCAGAACAGAGGATGTTGCGGAGCGCCAACATGGGATTGACATGTTCTTCAGCCCAGTGCATGCCTGCCCCTTTGAGGCGTGCCTGGACGACCAGTTTGTTGCCGCTCTCCACCATGCCACTGCCAATCGGCCAGCCCTGGGCTTGAAAGAGTGGGTATTGCATTTGTGTTTTTCGTTTCTTCAGATACGCCCCATTACTGGTCAGGATTTCGGTCTTCGGATATTTTCGCTGTAGTTTTTCGAACTCCAGCAGAAGCGCATCCGGTCCTTCCTGTTTGAGGCGGCGCAAGCGCTCCTGGAGCCAGGCTTGGCTCTCGGCGGTACGCTCGCCATGCAAATATTCGCCAATCTGGTTGATGTGCTCGGCGGCATGGGGGAAATCAAGGATGCGCACTGCCTGCGGACAATGAAAGTCGACGAAGCCTTGCTCCCAATCGGCGCCATCCATCACTGCGACAACTTCCTTGGCTCTCTCTACACTGCGTCGATGCATTTCCACCAGTGCCAATCGCTGAAACTCTTGAGCACTCACTTTTCGAGAAAAATAGCTCAACTTGCGGGTATGGACCACCCACTCACCCTTTTCCTGGACCGCCGGTTGCACTTCGCCAACCACCAAGGTTCGGACTTCGGCCCACACCCCATGCAGGAGAGGAATCATAGCGCCATCCGCACTGATCTGCATCCGCTCTGCCCCCAGAACCGCTTCTGGCATCTCCGCCTCCAGCCGGACCACTTCTTCTTCTTGCATCTGCACATACATGGCCCCCGCCCTCTCCGTATAGTTCTGTGCCACGATCTGACTAACCTGGATCCCCAGAAAATCTCCCACGATCTCTAGCGCTCTCCCAAACG
>DAITPI010000409.1:0-4280 GCA_036833655.1 Anaerolineales bacterium
CTCGTTCAACTTCCTCGGCGCGGACCAGCAGAAGAAGGTCGGCGTGCTCTCGGGCGGCGAGCGCAACCGCGTCCACCTGGCGAAGACCCTCACCGAGGGCGCCAACGTGTTGATGCTCGACGAGCCAACCAACGACCTGGACGTGAACACGCTGCGCGCCCTGGAGGAAGCCCTCGAAGAGTTCGCCGGCACCGCCATCGTGGTCAGCCACGACCGCTGGTTCCTGGACCGGATCTGCACCCACATCATCGCCTTCGAAGGCGACAGCCAGGCAAAGATGTACCTCGGCAACTGGTCCGATTACGAAGCGATGATGAAAGAGAAGTTCGGCAAGGATTTAACTCCGCATCGGGTGAAGTATCGGATGTTGAAGAGGTAGCTCCGCCTCAATGAAATGGAAGCCGGAAAAAGAATCCAATGTTTGACTTGCAAAGAACATCGCAGATGAAGTCGCCTCATTCCGAGGTTCCACTTGATTTTGGGGCTCTTACTGAAGAGTATCGCCGCGAGTTATTGGTCCATTGCTACCGGATTCTGGGCTCACTGGAGGATGCAGAAGATGCCGTGCAAGACGCCTTGATCAGGGCCTGGCGGCAGATCGACTCGCTACGGTCCCAGGCTTCCCTGCGAGCCTGGCTGTATAAGATCGCCGGCAACGTATCGTTGAACATGCTTGCCAGCCGCAAAGCGCGCGCGATGCCAACGACCATAACCAAACCTGCCAACCCGCGTGATCCGCTTCAAGCGCCTGTCCTGGAATCTGTCTGGCTTGACCCGCTACCTGATGAATACATTGCCGGAGTTATCTCCAGTCCGGAAGCCCGTTATGAAACGAAGGAAAGCGTGACACTGGCTTTCCTCGCAGCTCTGCAAATATTGCCCGGACGCCAGAGGGCTATTTTGATCATGCGCGATGTGTTGGGTTGGAGTACGGAGGAGGTAAGCGGTCTTCTCGATCAATCGGTGCCCGCGGTGAATAGCGCCCTACAGCGGGCACGGGCAACGATGAAGAAAAATTATGATAAACCGGAGCATCGAGCGGATCCCGACGATGAGCGGGATGCTTATGTGCTGGCGCGCTTCGTACAGGCATGGGAAACGAGCGACTCAGCCAGCCTCGTTGCCCTGCTGCGCGAAGACGCCATTTTGACCATGCCACCGTTGCCAGGATGGTATCGTGGTCGTGATTCGATCAGGGAATTCCTTGACTTGCAGCTGTTTGCAGACAACCAGTACCGCGTGATGGCGACGCGTGCCAACGGTTGCCCGGCTTTCGCATCCTATCAGCGCGACGCGGCTGGGGTCTATCGACCCGGGGCCATTCTCATCTTGACACTTGAGCAGGGCCAAATCGCCCAATTGGACGACTTTCTGGCCCTCGATCACCGACTTTTCCTGCGTTTCAACCTGCCACTTTCTGCATGACCGATGATTCCAGCCCTCCTGCACTGTCTTATTCTATAGAACGCAACTTATTAAGAGCACCAAAAGGAGAAACATATGGACCAGAAATCGGATGCAAACAAGGCGCTGGTACGTCGATTTGTCGAGGAAGTGAAAAACAAACGACATCTCGAACAGATGGGTGAATTTTTCCACGCAGACTACCAGGAACATAACGGCACCGTCAGCAGTTTTGGGCCTGGAATTGAAGGGTACAGGAATTTCCTGGGTCACTTGTTCACGGCATTTCCCGAAGACACACTGACGATTGATGAAATCGTCGCCGAGGGCGATATGGTTTCCTATCGGGGCACGGAAACCGGGACGCATAAAGCCGAGTTCCTGCGAATTCCCGCCACCGGCAGGAGTGCAACATGGACCGAGATTCAGTTTTTCAGGTTTCGGGATGGAAAGGTCGCAGAGCATTGGGTGGATGTAGACTTATTCTCCTGGTTCACGCAGCTAGGCATCATCCCGCCGATGGGTAAGTGAATGCCGTAGTGTGGCTAAGCTGGTCTTAGTCATCTGCCACATGCCACTTTGATGCCAGCAACTTATGGCGCCCCCAGTACAACCGGGGGCCTTTTTTTCTTTAAGGGTTGAAGGGCAACTGCTTTGCCATAAGTGTAGCGGTTGCTCTGGTGGCAAACCGGGTGATAGTGACTAAGGGCAAAACAAGACAAAGATGTACATCGGCAACTGGTCCGATTACGAAGCGATGATGAAAGAGAAGTATGGCAAGAATCTCACCCCGCACCGCGTGAAGTACAGGATGCTGAAACGATAAGGCGATCTCAAGCCTGGTTCGCTGTCCCTTCCTTGCGGCGTTTCTTTTCCTGGTACATCTGTACATCTGCTTGATGCATCAGGTCTGCGAGGGGGGAGCTTTCCCGGGCAGATGCCCAGCCCAGCGAAATACTGAACAATCCATCCTCTTGCTGGGCGATTTCGCCGGCAAGCCTCGAGATGATCTCTACCAGCTCCTCGGCCCCCGTCTGAGGCAACAGAACCCCGAATTCATCGCCCCCAATGCGGGCAATGATATCCTCCGTCCGAAAGCACCGTTTCAGCAGGTCGGCGCCTTTTTTGATGCTGGCATCGCCAGACTTATGGCCGTGGCGGTCATTTATCACCTTCAAGTTATCCAGGTCCGCCATGACTATGCTTACGGGGAACTGGCGACCGCCCTCGATGCGTTCCATCTCGGTCTGAAAGAAATGGCGATTGTAGAGACCGGTGAGCGCGTCGTGGGTGCTCAGATAGCGTAGCTCGTCCTCCATGCGTTTGCGCTCCGTGATCTCCTTCGAGATGCAGATGACCGATGTGACCTGGTGATCCGCGCCAAAGACGGGTTTTACAGTCGTAATGTAGTAATGGTCGCCATCTTCCCGGGGAACGCGCACTTCGATCACCCGTTGCTCGCCATTCTCAAACACCCACTTGACGACCGCGTACCGCTTATCCGCCTCGTCCTTCGAAAACACGTCCCAGATCTTGAAACCAATGATCTCCTCCATGCGCCTGCCGACGCCATCCGCAAACGCCCGATTGACGTAACGATAGGTGCCGTCAGCATAGAACATGAAGATTGGGTCGCTGGATTCATCCAGCAGGATCCGGTATTTTTCTTCGCTCTCCCGAAGAGCGTTCACCGCCTGCTGGCGTTCCGCTTCAGCCGCCTCCAATTGTTCCAGACGCAGGCGCAGCGACTGCAATTCTGCAATTAGCTCACTATGATTTTGCTCACGGAGAGGTTGTTTCTTTTTCATATCGGAGGTGACGACGGAACGAAGAAAATGCGGAGGCGTATCCTAAAGCTCACAGGGGCGCCGGAAGCGTGGGGAAAATTGTACGCCACACTGCTTAAAATAGGAAGCATATACGTTGGAAACGGAAACAGCGTCGGACCGGTGCAAGGAGCGATTGCTGCTGAGTGCGGTCCCGAACATTGCGATCCTGGGCGACGCTGTCAACACGACCGCGCGCCTGGCAATCTCATAATAACCTAGCGCAGGTCACGGTAGCCCAGATCGATCATCCACTGGCAAAGGATGGGACCGCCATAACGATCGGGGGCAGGCTGACCATACATCTCCGCAGGCAAGCCGCTATATCCGCGAAAGTAACCCGCCTCGCCCGTAAGCTGCTCCTGCGCCGCCCCCGACAATTCCTGGTCGCCGATCGCGATGGCATGGATATGGATGGGGGAATCCGGGTGCAGTTCGCCGTATTCACGCAGCCAGGCGGCAAAGCCCGCCGTGCGCAACGCATGGAGCAACGGCTCCACATCGTCCCACAGCACCGTATAAGTGCCCTCACGCATCACCGAAAGGTCGACCGCCCCTCCGCCCGCATGTGTGCCAAACGAAGCAGCAAGGCTGTCTGTGTAGCTACCCTGGGTGATGGCATTTCCCGTGAGCTCAAGCTCGCCGCCATAGAGCTCCTGGGCGTGAGTTAACATCGCTAGAGTGCGCCGATTGACCGTCTGGCCGTTGACCTCCAGGCGCGTGTAATCCTCCGGAGGCTTCTGACAGCCCGCTGGCTCGGGTGTAGGGGTTAGCGATGGTATGGGCGTTGATGTCGGGGTCTGTGTGGACGGGAAGGGCGTCCACGTGGCGGTGGCTGAGGGAATCGGGGTGGAGGGGATCGTGGGCGGGGTGTTTACCGATACTGCAGGGAGACAGCCCGCCAGCAAACTTGCCAGCCCTATCCATGAAGCTACGCAGCGAAGCCCAAGCATAGCTTGATTATAGGGCAATAAAGAGGCCGGCGATCATCCACGTGACCTAGTGGTCAGTTGTGATTTGGGCGCCCGCAGCGCACAGGGGAGTATGATA
>DAITPI010000410.1:0-4278 GCA_036833655.1 Anaerolineales bacterium
CGGCGCCTGCCCCCACGACCGTGTGCATCTCGTCCACGAACAGGATGATCTCCCCCGACGATTCGGTGATCTCCTTGAGGACTGCCTTCAGGCGTTCCTCAAATTCGCCCCGATATTTCGCCCCGGCGACCAGGGCACTCATGTCGAGCTGGATCAGCCGTCTCTTTTTCAGACCTTCAGGTACGTCCCCATTGACGATGCGCTGCGCCAACCCTTCGACGATGGCCGTCTTACCGACGCCCGGCTCGCCGATCAGGGCCGGGTTGTTCTTGCTGCGGCGCGACAGGATCTGCACCACGCGGCGGATCTCCTCGTCGCGGCCGATGACCGGGTCGAGCTTGCCCTTGCGCCCCATGTCCGTCAGGTCGCGGCCGTATTTCTCAAGCGATTGGTAGGTGGATTCCGGCTCGGCGGTGGTGACACGCTGGGAGCCGCGCACCGATTTCAGCGCGTTCAAGACCGCATCCTTCGTCAAGCCAAAGGAAGCGAGGCGTTTTCCCTCCAGCGTGTCTGTGAGTGCCAGCAGGATGTGCTCCGTCGAGACATAGTCATCCTGCATGCCTTTGGCATAGCGTTCCGCCGCCGTCAGCGCGTCCGCCGTGGTCTGCGCCAAGCCTATCTCCATGCCGGATCCCTGGATCTTAGGCCGCCGGGTGAGCTCATTCTGTAGCTCGTTCCGCAGGGCATCCACGCTGCCGGCAACTTTGGTCACGATGGCAGGCACCACGCCCTGATCCTGGCGCAGTAATGCCAGCAGCAGGTGGGCCGGCTCGATGCTCTGATGGTTATAGTCACGGGCAATTTCCTGAGCCTGGAAGATTGCCTCCTGGGACTTTTGTGTGAATTTATCCAGCTTCATAAGCGAACTCCAATAGGGGGATTAATAGTAAATTTCTGCCTTTAAGATTGTAGGCACGTTGTATGTGAAAGATATTTGCAGAAGATAAGAACAAAGTTAAAGGCCATAGAACTTTGTCATTCTGAGCCGGAGGCGAAGAATCCCCAGAGATTTGAACCGTTCGGTTCAAATCTCTGGGAGACCTTTTGCTCACTTGCACCGCACTGTGTTCCCGGGCACTGCCCGCTCCCGGATCCCGCAGCCTGGAACTGCGAGCTCAGGGATCGCGGGACGGGGCAAGTGTGGTACAGTGCAGGAAATGCTTAAGGTGACATGGTTGAGCCTATGGTCAAAACCGGACCCTGTCATTTTTCCGTTGATATTTTTCTAACAAACCTCTTGCCTGCCATAGATTGGCGCGATATAAAATGTGGACAAACAGGTAAACACCAGGAGGCACCCATGGCTGATGCTGAACAAACTGCAACCAATGAGGAATCCCAGTCGTTCCGTTTCAAGGCGGAGACCAGACAACTCCTCAACATCCTGATCCATTCCTTATATAAAGACCGGGAGGTATTCCTGCGCGAGCTGCTCTCGAACGCCTCCGATGCCCTCAACCGCCTGCGCTTCGAGATGGTGACCAACCAGGATGTGCTCGACCCAGCAGCGGAGCTTGCCATCCATATCAAGGTGGACAAGGATGCCCGACTGCTGACCATTCAGGATAGCGGCATCGGCATGACCAAGGACGAGGTCATCGAAAACCTGGGGACGATCGCCCAGTCGGGCGCGCGCAAGTTCCTGGAAGCCACAAAGGAAAAGAATGCGGACCTGACCCAGGTCATCGGCCAGTTCGGTGTGGGCTTCTATTCGGTGTTCATGGTCGCGGAATGGGTGCGGGTAACCTCACGATCGTACCGCCCAAGGGCGAAAGCCGTCAGCTGGTATGCTACGGGCGAAGACAATTTCCAGATCAGCCCGGCCGAGATGAACGAGCGCGGCACAAGGGTGGAGATCAAATTAAAAGAGGACGCCGCGGAATTCGCGGACGAATACCGGATCAAAAACATCATCCACAAGCACTCCGAATACGTTGGCTTTCCCATCTATGTGGGTGACGACAAACAGCCGGTCAACAAGCAGACTTCCATCTGGCGCATGTCAAAGCAGGGCGTGACCGAGGAGCAATATAACGATTTTTACAAGCAATTAACTCTGGATTTTGAAGACCCGCTATTGCATACGCACATTGTCACCGACGCGCCGGTGCAGTTGTATGCGCTCTTATATATCCCGGGCAAAAGCGACCGCGGCATCTTCTCCCTGCGCCGCGAGGATGGGCTGAAGCTGTACTCGCGGAATATCCTGATCGACGAGTACAACAAGGACCTGCTGCCCGAGCACCTGCGTTTTGTACAGGGCGTGGTGGATTCGGAGGACCTGCCGCTCAACGTCTCGCGCGAAACCATCCAGTCCACGGCGCTGATGGCGCGGCTGAAAAAGGTCCTCACCGGGCAGATCATGAAAGAGCTCGAGACGCTGGCTAAAAACGACGCGTCGAACTATGAGACGTTCTGGAAGGAGTTCGGCGTGTATCTCAAGCAGGGCGTGGCGACCAGCACTGCGGACGTAGAGAGCATCACCCCGTTGCTGCGCTTCAAGACCAATCTGCACCCGGAGACGTGGTCTTCCCTGGATGACTACGTCGGCCGCATGAAACCGGACCAGAAGCTGATCTATTTCATTGTGGGCGAAGACCCGAGGTCCATCCTCCGCAGCCCGCACCTGGATTACTTCCAGTCCCAGGGCACGGAAGTACTGCTGCTCACCGAGCCAATGGACTCGTTCATGCTGATGGGCTTGCACAAGTACAAGGATTACGAGCTCAAGAACGTCGCCCAGGCGGAAATCACGGAGAAGCCCGGGGAAGGCGAGGGACAGGAGCCGATCGCAGAAGCAGACTTCACTAAGCTGATCAAGCGCTTCAAGCAGGTGCTGGGCGAGCGCGTCACCGACGTGCGCGCCAGCAACCGCCTCTCGCAATCCGTTGCCCGCCTGGCGGATGCCGATGGGGCTCTCAACCCGGAACTACAGCGCGTCTATAAATATCTGGGCAAGGAATATGAAGTTCCCAAGAAAGTTCTGGAGCTGAACCCTTCCCACACCATTCTCAAGAAGCTGCTGGAGATGGACCCCAATTCGGAGCTGCACACCCTGATCATCGAGCAGATCTACGACAGCGCGCTGCTCGTCGAGGGCCTGCACCCCGACCCCTCCAGCATGGCGCCGCGCGTCCAGCAGATCATCGAAGCGGCGCTGACGAATGGAAAGAGGCAGAGCTCGTAAGTACAAATCAAGTAGATCATTTTGAAAAGAAGAGAGGCTGTGAATTACAGCCTCTCTTCTTTCTCTGAGTTGCCTACGCGCTCTTAGAACCGCTTGATGAAGATTGCCAGGTCATCGCCCTCGCTGTAGAAATCCTTGATGGTCGCTTCCAGGGCATAGCCCATCCCGAAGTAGAAGTTCCGGGTCGGCTCGTAGTGAGAGGTGCCGGAGGTTTCCGCAATCAGCATACGCCCACCTGCCTGGCGGACGGCTTCCTCGGTGGCATTCAACAGGCGACGGCCGACGCCGCTGCGGTGCGTCCGGGAGTCGACCGCGATCCAGTACAGGTCAAAGACCCCGGTGGTCAGATCGCGCGGGCCGTAACAGGAAAAGCCCAGGACACGGTCCCCGTCCCGGTCCACGATGAAGTTGTAACCGCCGACCACGGGACCTGCGGTCAGGTAGTCCTCCCACAGTGCCGCCACGCAATCGACCTCCTCCTGGTTGAAGACGCCTGCACGCGCTGCAATATCCTGGATCTGAGGACCGTCTGCCTCGGTTGCTGCGATAATCATAGCCTTCGTCCTTTGTGCTCAACACCATCGTCGAAAGTGCTGGCGAAATGCATACTTCGAATGGATCTGGCCAGGCCAGTTTTGCCCCTATTTCTACCACTGGCTCACCAATATGGGGAGTCTTCAAATGAAGTTGTAAGTTGAAGACGGATGTAAATCCAGAGTACGAAATTGCCGCAGCGATCCTGGCTGCATGGTGGGCTCAATCCTGGAAAGCAAGGATTCTATTCCAGCCCGGTTGAACTCGGCTGAAACGAAACAGCCGGCGCACGAGGGCCGGCTGATCATTCTTCTAGACTCCAGTCCGCTAACAGCCCGGCATGAGAGTCCCATCAAGCCGGGCAGGCAGCCTTACCAGGCGTGGGCGTGACCGCTGTGAACGTGCTCGCCTCGCCAGGCTTGCTGGGTGCGCTTGACGGCTCGCTCCGCGGCCCCGGGATCGAGTACTTCTGTCTCATCCCGCAGTTCGCTGACCACGACCTGAGGGATGACTTCGTTAATCTCAGTGATCAAGGGTGTGTAATCTGTGAGATAGCT
>DAITPI010000411.1:0-4274 GCA_036833655.1 Anaerolineales bacterium
ATAGCCAGGATTCAAAAAGTGCATGATAGACCACAACTCGGAGAGACGATTTTCTACGGGCGTGCCTGTCAGCGCAATTCGGAACTCCGCCTTGATCTGGCGGATTGCCTGTGTCTGCTTCGCTTCGGGATTCTTGATGTTCTGCGCCTCATCCAGAATCACTGCCAGCCATCTTACGGAGTGGATGGATTCCGCGTCCAGCCGAACGATGGGATAGCTGGTCAGCACCACATCTTTGTCTTTGACCACCTCCCGCATCTCATTGCCCTTCAGCCTGCTCCCTCCCCGATGGACATAAGTCCTTAACCCGGGAGCGAACCTGCTAATCTCCCGCTCCCAGTTGGTGACCACCGACGTGGGCGCGATCAGCAGCACGGGCGCGGACAATTTCTTCTTTATCCCCTTCTCGCGCAGTAAAAGCGAAATCGTTTGGATCGTTTTGCCCAGACCCATATCATCGGCGAGACACGCACCCAATCCCCATTTGCGCAGAAATGCCAGCCACGAATAACCATAGAGTTGATAGGGGCGCAATTGACCTTTCAGGCTGTTTGGCTGCTGGAGTTGATCCAGCTTTTCAGATTGTGCAACAGCGTCCCCTTTGGAGAACTTCTCAAGCCACTCCGCCAGCCAGCCATCGGACTCGACTGCATCAATGGGCAGTCCATCTGCAGAGGTTTCTCCACCGAGTCCCAACTTCATTGCTTCGAGCAGGCTCATCTCGCCTTCAAGCTGATGCTGCTCCCAGAACTTGATTGCCGCCTCGATTTGTTCCGCGTCGAGGGTAACCCACTGCCCACGTATCTGCACGAGCGGTGACTTCAACTTTGCGAGTGCCTTGAACTCAGCTTCGGTCAGCTCGGTTTCACCCAGCGACAACTTCCACTGATAGTTGACCAGGTTTTCCATGGACATTCGGCTTTTGGCATTGGCGTCGCCGCCTTTTGATTTCATCTTCACTTTCACACCTAGCCGCGCACCCTTTTTGTTCCACCACGGCGGGACAAGGATACCGAACCCCGCGCCCTCGAGCAGGGGAGCAGTCTCGCGTAAAAAGGTGTACGCGCCGTTCGTATTTACTGCCAATTCGGTCGGGCGCTTGCTCTTCAGGCTTTCGGTAACGGGTGGGAATAATCTCGCGGCGTAACCCAGCCCTGCCAGCAGTCTTTCCTGCGGCTGTTCAAAGCGATGACCGAGATGCGTCAGCGCGCCTCGGGTCTTTTTCCATACTTCATCAGCAGGGATCAACAAACTGGGGTCATCTTTTGCTTGAATGAGGTAATGCAAATACCAGGGTTGTTTTTGCAGCGCGGGTGCTTCCAGGCGAAATGCGATTCGGAACGCCGCATCGCCCGCGACGTGCAGGTTACGCATCCATGCCGTGTGGCTCGCAGCGAGATTCTGTGCCTGCGCTGGTGAAAGTTTGACAATGGCGTGTTCACTGAACAGCGCTTCCATCCAGCGATAGGCGGGCGAATCATCATAGCCAAACTTCGGTGCAGCAGATTTTCCCCATTCACGCGCGAGTGCGTCAGAGACGGTGTTGAGGAAACTGGTCAAAAGATGCTTCGGTGAGATAGTAGGCAGAGCAGCGCGGCACACAGCTGGCATGGCGTTCTCAAGTTGTTTCAACCTTGCCGCGTCTTTGGGCGAGTCGAGGACGGGTAGCCAGCGGGCACAGTATCCTTTTTCTTCATTCACAATAACGGGAACAAGTTTGTGCGCTGCGAGGGCTTCCAATGCCAGAGCTGAGACCATGCTCCAGTAACGGAGGTCAGGCGCGGGCGCCGCGGAGCGAGAAGCGGTTGGGTCAGACTGAGGTGTAGAAAATGCCAGTAGGGACAGGACAGCCTTTTCGGGCCGAACCCAAATCCCATTCACAAGAAAAGAGGAAAGTTCTGGACTCTTGGAATCCAAATTCCAGTTGTGGATGAGCTGCGGCGAGGGTAGGGGAGTATCTTTGACGCCAGGCAGGCGCAGAGTGATAGACCGGGATGCGCCATCTAGATCAAGTATGTGTCTGAGTGTGCCCGTATCGGCGCAAAACGGGTGCAGGCGGGATTTCGCTTTTTTTGCGGCACGCGTTTGTCTTGGCGCGGGGACATCGGATGTCTCCAGCCAAAACAAAACTCCGCCTGTGTGCCCCGGGGATTCCGGTGGTTGAAAATGTGCATGAAGGACATTCATGGATGACATTATGATACACTATTTGCAGTGCATGGGGAGTAGAGAATGGCCGGCAAACGGACAGAACTTTTGATGGAAGGAGCACGCATGTCCACCACGAAGACCATCTATCAGATGAAGGTGACTCTGATCGGTTCGAAGCCGCCGATTTGGCGCCGGTTTCTGGTTGAGGATACTGTCACATTGGGCAAGCTACATGATATATTGCAGATCGTTATGGGTTGGACGAACAGCCACCTGCACCATTTCATCATTGACGATGAATTCTACGGCATGGCTTTGGATGATGATTTTGGGGATATGAGGACGAAAGATGAAACTCGCTTCAAACTGCATCAACTCGTCAGCGGTAAAGGATTCAAGTTTGGCTATGAATATGATTTCGGAGATAGCTGGGAACATGATCTGGTCATCGAAAAAATTCTGCCGGCCGAAAAGGGAGCGCGGTATCCGATTTGTGTTGCAGGAAAACGCGCCTGCCCGCCCGAGGATGTGGGTGGCGTCTGGGGCTACGAAGATTTCCTGAAAGCCATCTCCGATCCAAAGCATCCTGAACACGCTGAAATGAGGGAATGGATTGGCAGCGATTTCGATCCCGAGCGCTTCAACCTGAATGCGGTAAACGCAGGCTTGCACCATCCTCGCCGGGCAGGCACGGAAGAAGAGGATCATTATAAACTGGCACTATCGCCAGGCGAGGAGATACTTGAAAGAATCGCTAACTGGGCTAGTGGGTTAGCTGACAAACAAATCGCCCTGATCGACACGCTGGCTTTGCGGCGGGATATGGCGACGCTGCTGACCTACTTCAAAGAGAACCGCCCGGTTGGCACGCAATCCACGGGCAACCTGCCGCTGAAAGCCGTGCGGGAGGTCTGCGCTCAATTCGTCAACCCGCCTGTTCTCGATGAAAGAATTGGCGACAAAGTTTATAAATTGCGAAGCGAGGAGGATGTCTTTTGGTTGTTCTATGTTCACATGCTTGCCAACACTGGCGGATTGGTCACAGGCGGGCAGGCGCGTGCCTGGAGATTAACATCGAGCGGCGAAGCTTTTTTGAACGCCGCACCCCCGCTTCAACTCGGTTTTATGCTTGATGTTTGGTGGAATTACGAGGATTGGCGGATCGCCTTTCCGATCTCGGGTCTGAGTCAGGGTTTGCCGGTTAACTTCAGAAAAGTCATTCTCAAGCGTTTGTTGGAATTGCCAGTTGGCGAGTCAATAGCCTATGAACCGTTCGCCGATGAATTGATCAAAGGGTCGCGCTTCACTTGGCCGAGTCCAGATCAGGATATTTCAAAAACGATTAGGCACTCTGCCATTGCCCGCATGGTGATTTATCCCCTGACTGGTTTCGGCGCGCTGGAATATGAGTATAAAGAAAGAACGAAAGACAGTTATTCATCAAAATATCTTGCTGAAATCCGCCTCACACCGTTAGGAAAAGGATTGCTGGAGACTCTATAGCGCAATGTAATTGTCGCATGATTGAAGGATTATCTCATGGACTTGAAGGTCTTCATTACCACGGGTGAATCCGTTTGCAGTGAATGCGGAGAAGAGCTGGGGCGCCACGCCTGGATCACGCTGGTCGAGGGCCAAGGGGCGGTCTGCCTTACTTGTGCCGACATTGATCACCTGATCTTCCTGCCCTCGGGGAATGCGGCGCTCACCCGGCGAGGGGGAAAATATTCCACACTCTGCGCGGTCGTTTTGAAGTGGAGCCGCGCCCGGAAGCGTTACGAACGGCAGGGACTCCTGGTAGAGGAGGCTGCCCTCCAACGTGCCGAGAAGGAATGCCTGGCTGATGAGGAAATCCGAGCCCGTCGTCGGGAGCGAGAAGCCGAACGCCGCGCGGAAATGGATCACGAATACGTGATGCGTTTTGCTGCCCGTGTGCGTGAATTATTTCCAAACTGTCCTGCTTGTCGCGATCAAGTCGTAGCCAAGCATTCCTGTCAGAAATACAGCGGAAGAGTGGGACGCTCTGCGGGCGCGAAAAATCTGGACGAAGAGTTTATTCGCCTGGCCATGATTGCTCATATTCGCCATGCGGAGACGAATTACGATGAATTCCTTGCGCAAGG
>DAITPI010000412.1:0-4266 GCA_036833655.1 Anaerolineales bacterium
CGGCACTCGCCACACGGAACGCCGGGTTCCACCGGCGTCGGGCAGTTCAACGCCTGGGCAAAGCGCAACGCCAGGGCCCGCCGGCCCAGGCCCGGAGGTCCCGCGAAGAGATAGGCGTGGCGCGTGGTCCCATGGGCCACATGCTTCTTCAGCATGTCCACAGCCCATTCGTGCCCGATCAAGTTCCAATTCGCATTCATCATAATCCGTGTTCGCGTCTCACTCTTCTCCGGCGCGCAGGCGGAGGTACGACTCATATCGCTCGGGATGAATTGTACCCTCAGCCAATGCCCGGCGGACGGCACACCCTGGCTCATGGCTGTGGGTACAGTCGCTGAACTGGCAGTGCTGCACCAACTCGCGCAATTCGGGGAAGTAGGCGTCGATCTCTTCCGGCTCGGTGTCCCACAGCGCCAGGGACTTCCAGCCCGGCGTGTCCGCCACGTACCCGCCACCCTCCACGGGGAAGAGCTGGCGCGTCACCGTCGTATGCTTGCCCTTGTTTACCGCGCGGCTGATCTCGTTCACCGCCAGTCCCAGGCCCGGCTGCATGACGTTCAGCAGGCTCGATTTGCCCACGCCGCTGGGTCCTGCAAAGGCGCTGAGTCTGCCGGTGAGAATCAGACGAAGCTCCTCCACACCGGCGTGAGTCTTGGTGGAGGTATACAACACGCGGTAGCCGATCGCTTCGTACAGACCAAAGATCGTCTGCGGGTCTTCCACCAGATCGATTTTGTTCCCGACAATGACGGCGGGGATCTTCTGTTTCTCAGCGATAACCAGAAAACGATCCAGCATGCGGAGCCGCGGGCGGGGGTGCGCGCAGGCAAAGATGAAGACCGCCTGATCGGGGTTCGCCAGCAGCACCTGCTGGTAATTGCCCTGGGGTCGCGGGTCGAGCCGGACGATGGCTCGCTTGCGCTCTTCCACCTCTTCGATCGCACCGCTGCCATCCGTGGAGATGGTGATCCTAACGCGGTCGCCAATGGCGGCTATGTCTCCTGTGGCGCGACCCTTCTTGAGCTTGCCGCGCAACTGGCAAACGACAAAGCCCTCGCCGGTTTCGACAGTAAAGAAACCAGATTGGGCTTTGACGATCAAACCATGTAGTGATTGCTCGCTTGCCAAATGTTCACCACACTCCTGATATTTGAAAGAATTATGGCTCTGGCGTCTCCGTGGGGATGCCGCCCAGAGGCGTCGGTGTCTCGGTCACGCCAAACGTGGACTCAAACCAGTAGATGGTCTGCGGCGTGCCATAGTAATAGGTTTCCAGGATCCGCTGGAACACAGGAGCAGCCCAGTCGGAGCCTTCCCCCTGGTTCTCGAGGATGACCGCGACCGCAATATCGGACTTGCCTGTGGATTCACTTGCCATGGTGTATCCGGCAAACCAGGCATGCGGATCGCCGCTGCCCGATTCGGCGGTCCCGGTCTTGCCCGCCGCCGGAATGCGCAGACCTCGCAACCGGAAATTGGCGGTGCCGCGTTGGTCTTCGATCACCCTAACCATCGCCTGCTGGATCACTTCGAGCCGGAAGGGCTGGATCGGCAGTGTGCCGGTCGCTTCCGGCTTGAAGACGGTCACGGGATCGCCTTCCACGGGGACGATCTTCTCGACGAGCTGCGGACGAAAGAGCGTGCCCCCGTTCCCGACCGCGGCGACGAAGCGGGCAACCTGCAGCGGCGTGACCTGGACCGTGCCCTGGCCGATCGCCTGATTGACCACCTCGATGGGGTCGCCTTCCGGGTTATTGATCTGCCCGGCGGCTTCCTCGATCTGACCGATGCCGGTGGGCTGACCCAGGCCAAAGGCGCGCGCCATGTTCGCAATATCGTTGGAGCGGTTATTCTGATAGAGGGTATAGCCGATATCCCAGAAGAAGGGATTGCACGAGCGCATCAAGCCCTCGGGCAGGGTGAGCTGGCCGGAGGGGACGCTGTCGGACGTATTACATTCCTGACCGCGCGCCAGCCGGTCCTGGCAGTGCTGCCACGTCCAATCGTAGCGGATCCGATCGGGCAGCTTGGTCCAGTCGTACTGGCAGTCGAGCGTGGAGGCCGGCTCGTACAGACCGCTTTCCATGCCGGCTGCCATCGTGATGATCTTGAAGACTGAGCCGAGGGGGTACTGGCCCTGCGTAGCGCGGTTGAGCAGCGAGCCCGGGATCAGGTTTGCAAGCTCTTCGCCCTGGTTTGGATTGGTAGGCTGGAAGGCATTGGAGTCAAAACCGGGCGAGGATGCCATTGCCAGCACGCGCCCTGTATCGCGCTCAAGGACGACCGCCGCGCCGGTAAAGCCTTTGATCGCCTGCTCCGTGTAGTACTGGAGGTTGCGGTCGATGGTGAGATAGACCGAATCAGCCGGGGCAGGCTGGCGCTCGCCCACGTTGGTGACGATCGCGCCGGTCGTGGGGTTGACCACGTACAGAGTGCCGCCATGTTTTCCGGAGAGATAGTCCTCTGCCCAGCGTTCGATGCCTGACTGTCCGACGAGCTCGTCGCCGCGATAGCCCCGCCGGCGATACACCTCCAGCTCCTCGGCCGAGATGAGCTGGGTATAGCCGACCACGTTCGATCCCACCCCCTGCTCGAAATAATAGCGCGAGTTGTACGGCGTCCATTCCAGTCCACTGGGATATACAGAGCGGATGCGCTGTGATTCCTGTTCGGAGGCTTCGCAAAGCGGGATGGGATATTGCGCCGGTGTGTTCTGGATCTCGGCGGCTAGTGCTTCCATGCTGATGCCGCACAGCCTCCAGACCTCGGAGAGCAGGGTCCCCAGACTTTCCTCGGTGACGTTGCCAGGAAGGATGTAAAAGGCGTACGCATCGGACTGCGCGACGAGCCCATCGCCATTGCGGTCATAGATGTTGCCGCGCGAGGGCACACTGTAGTCCATGCGCAGGACATTCCCGCCGCTCAGCTCCGGCAGGATAAGCCCATCCTCCCACTGCAGCTTCCAGGCGTTATCTTCCAGCGCGAAGCGCGCCACCATGTCGCGTTGGATATCTCCGACCAGCGCCGTGTGGTAGGTCACCCGGTACGAGACCTCCGAGGCATACACATTGATCAACGAGGAGAGCACCTCATAATCAAAGGAGCCTGCGCCCATTTCATTCAGTGCGTCGCGGTTGCGCTTGGCGAACTCTTCGAGGGTGATGGAATCCTGAGCTACCTTGCTCAGCAAGCCATACATCGTGTTGTAATCTTCGGTCTGGAAGGCTTCCAGATACCGTTTGAGCGCTGTGTCGGGCTGTTGTTCTGCCGAAACGATGGTCACGATCGGCGGCGGCTGTGCGGTATCCGTGGGGACGCCCGGGACGGCGATCCCGGCAGAGCCACAGGCGCTCAAGAACACGAAGATCACAAGGATGTTGAACCAACGAAGGAATTTCATGCTTTGCCTTTCAATTCGGCGACCTACCTATGATCGAGTGCGAAACGGGGCATTGATATTCCAGCAGCGTCTCACAGCTGCGGAAGAAGTCCGCGTCTACCTGGAGGTCCATTTCTCGCATCAAACGGATGACGTGACAGACGGGGAGCCCCATCACGCTGGCAAAGCATCCGTCCAGGCTGGAGATATCGACTGGCTGGAAGTCCGGGTGCTGGATGGCATACGCCCCGGCTTTGTCGAGCGGGTCGCCCGTTTGCACGTAGGCGTGGATCTCTTCAGCGGAGTAGTCACGCATCGGTACGTCGGTCACGCACAGGTCTTTGAGGAGCAAGCCATCCGGTTGGCGCAGAAGAGCAATCCCGGTATAGACCTGATGCGTATGCCCGCGCAGGCGCCTGAGCATGGTAGCGGCTTCGACTGCATCCGCCGGCTTGCCAAGGATCTCGCCGGCGTCCACGACCGTGGTATCGGCTGCCAGGACGATCTGGTCACCGTGAGCGCTGGCTGCCGCGCTGGCGCGTGCTTTGGTTTCAGCAAGTCTTAAGACGTAGTCTACCGGCGATTCGTTCGCGTGCTGGCTCTCGTCCACATCAGCCGCGGCGACCGCGAAGTCCCAGCCTGTGAGGGCGAGCAGCTGGCGCCGGCGCGGCGAGTTGGAGCCTAAAATGAGCAGGGGGCGTTCCGTCACGGAGAGGGATTCTAACACAGGCCCTCTCCGCCCCTGCGGGGCACCTCCCCCCAAAAACCGAAGCAAAATTCGGCAAAATCATTCAAAGTCTCTGTTCCGGTTTTTGGGGGAGGCTGGTGGGTCTGGTACAATGCGGGAAACTGGTCTGTTCACGGAGGCCGACATGAGAGAGCTGGAA
>DAITPI010000413.1:0-4259 GCA_036833655.1 Anaerolineales bacterium
GTTCACGTCGCTGTTGATGAACATCTACAACACGCGCATTCAGCTGGTGGAGCGTTAACATGGCAGCCATCGACACCGCCGAAATGAAGCCTCCGGTCACCGTTGTAGGACCGATTGCCTGGCTGCGCAAGAACCTGTTCAGCACCTGGTACAACATTGCGCTGACGCTGCTGGCGCTCTGGTTGCTGTATGCCCTCCTCAAGCCGGCGCTGGAATGGGCAACCACGGAAGCGCGCTGGGGCGTGATCGAAGCTAACCTGACGCTATTCATGGTGGGTCTGTATCCACGCGAGCAGATCGGACGCGTCTGGCTGGCGATCTTCCTGCTGGCAGCTTTGATCGGCCTCTCGTGGGGCGTGTGGAAAACGGCCGCGCGTGGCTTTGCCCTGATGGCGCTGGGGGCGGGAATCACATTTATCCTGATCTCCCTGTACTTCCGGTGGGATGTGGTGGACGAGTGGCTGATCGCCATTGGCATGCTCCTGCTCCTGTATGTTGTCGGGCGTTATCTGCCGCGCGGGAACCTGATCGCCGCTGTCGGCTGGTTTGTTTATTTCCCCCTGGTCTTCCTGCTGATCGCCGGAACTCCGTACATTGCGACCCTGCCGCCCGTGGCGTCCAACCTGTGGGGCGGCCTGCTCCTGACCCTGCTGCTGACCGTGGTCGGCAACTTCGGTGCATTGCCCCTGGGCATTTTGCTGGCGCTGGGCAGGCGGAGCAAGCTTCCCATCATTCGCTCGTTCAGCATTGGCTACATCGAGCTGATCCGCGGCGTGCCGCTCGTTACCATTCTGTATATGGCCTCGGTGATCCTGCCATATTTTCTGCCGATCGGCGTGCGCCCGGACAATGTGGTCCGGGCAATGATCGGTTTCATCCTGTTCGAAGCGGCCTACCAGGCGGAGAACGTGCGCGGCGGACTGCAAGCTATTGACCGGGGTCAATATGAGGCAGCGCACGCCCTGGGCTTGAACGGCGCGCAGACCACGCTGTTGATCATCCTGCCGCAAGCGTTGCGGGCAGTCATCCCGGCGCTGTTCAATTCGTTCATCAGCCTGTTCAAGGATACCAGCCTGGTCGCCATCATCGGTCTGTTCGATGTGGTGCGCATCTCGCGCTCGATCCTGGCGCAGAGCGAGTGGCTGGGCACCCACCGGGAAGTGTTCCTGTTCGCCTTCCTGATCTACTGGGCGTTCAACCTGGCATTTACCTACGGCAGCCGTCGCATGGAAGAAGCTCTGGGTGTGGGGAAGAGATGATACAAACCCTGAAGGTCTTCGCTCATACCAGCATTTGCTGCTTCCAATCCTTTTTATAGGAACCTGGGATATTGCCTTGCAGAATAGACCTTTAGGGTTTTCCATGGAGACTCAGATGACCGAAACCGACAACTCACAAGACATCATCATCTGCCGGGACGTGCACAAATGGTTCGATCAGTTCCATGTGCTCAAGGGCATCAACCTGACCATAGAGAAAGGGGAGGTCGTGGTGATCTTTGGTCCCTCGGGCTCGGGCAAGTCCACGTTCATCCGCTGTCTCAACCGGCTCGAGGAGCATCAAAAGGGCCAGATCATCGTGGACGGCATCGAGCTGGGCAACGACGTCCGCAACGTGGAAAAGATCCGCCAGGAAGTGGGCATGGTCTTCCAGCAGTTCAACCTGTTCCCTCACCTGACCGTCATCCAGAACATCACGCTGGCGCCCTCCTGGGTGCGGCGCACACCCAGGCAGCAATCGCGTGAGCTGGCAATGCAGCTCCTGCGGCGCGTCGGCATCCCCGAGCAGGCGGATAAGTATCCCGCGCAGCTTTCGGGCGGGCAGCAACAGCGCGTGGCGATTGCCCGCGCGCTTGCCATGCAGCCTCGCATCATGTTGTTCGATGAGCCGACCTCCGCACTCGACCCCGAGATGATCAAGGAAGTGCTCGACGTCATGATCGAACTCGCCCGCAGCGGCATGACCATCGTCGCGGTCACCCATGAGATGGGCTTTGCACGGGCTGTCGCCAATCGTATGATCTTCTTCGACAAAGGCGAGATTGTCGAGCAGGGCACACCCAAGCAGATCTTCAGCGACCCGCAGAACGACCGCACCAAGCTATTCCTGTCGCAGATCTTGCACCATTAGGATGCGCATGCTTTGAAAAAACTACTTTGCCAGCGCGACGTCCCTGTCGCGGATAATTTGGGCAGCAACCCTACCGCTTACGAGACCATAGTCTCGCCCTTCCAACTGCTTCTCTCTGTCAGAGCATTTTTTGAACTTGAAAAGTGTCGCACCACAGTCATATGGATATCATATGCCGGAATATGACATTCTTATCATCGGTGGGGGGCCCAGCGGGCTTTCCACCGCGCTTCATCTTGCCAGGGATTTTCCTGAGCTTGCCACTCGTATCCTCATTCTGGAAAAAGCGCATTACCCGCGAGCCAAGCTGTGCGCCGGCGGGCTGGTGATCGACGCAGAGATCCTCCTCCAGCGACTGGGGCTTGACGTCAGCGAGGTCCCGCATGTCGATGCAGACCGCATCCACTTCGATTTCGAATCGCGTGGATTGCACATTCGCCTGCCGCAGCGGCATGCGCTGCGGGTGATCCGGCGGGACGAGTTCGACAACTGGCTGGCAAGAAAGGCACAGACTAGAGGTCTGGAGATTAGACAGGGAGTTGCGGTCAGGAACGTCATCGCCCATCAGGATTGCGTGGTTGTTGAGACGGATCAAGGGGATTTTCAGGCGCAGGTGGTTGTCGGCGCGGATGGATCGAACGGGATTACGCGGCGCTGTATTTTCCCAAATGCACAGGTGCACACAGCCCGGGTACTGGAGGTGCTGACTCCCACTACCCCGGCCGCGGCAGCTCCCCCAGATCCGGCGAAAAGAACTTCGGATGCTTATTCAGACTTACCGGATCTGGGGCAGGAACGGAGGGGGTCGGCCCATTTCGATTTCTTCCCTGTCCTATCGAACATTGCCGGCTATGTCTGGGATTTTCCGACGCAGGTCGATGGCGAGGCCATGCGCTGCTGGGGAATCTATGACACCAACCTGCTTGCGAGTGAAAAGCGTCCCCAGTTGAAAGAGCCACTGGCAAAAGAGATGGCCCGCTTTGGTTTTGATCTTGGCAGCTATGAGATCCAGGGCCACCCGATTCGCTGGTTCTCGCCGCGGACTCAAATGTCGGCGCCGCGCGTGTTGCTGGTGGGCGATGCTGCGGGCGCCGATCCATTCCTGGGAGAGGGGATCAGCGTCGCTCTCGGTTACGGCGCCCTGGCCGCGCAGGAAATTGGCGAGGCGTTTCGGCAAGGCGAATTTTCATTTGACGGGTACAGACGACGGGTATTGAAGAGCCCGCTCGGTCAGGCGCTCATCGCCCGCTGGACGGTCGCACATATTGTTTATCGGTCGAGATGGAGATGGTTCCAGATCCTTGCTTGGAGGATCTTAAAGCCAGTTACCGTGCTGCTTGCCTGGCTTTTTATCTTGAACTGGGGGAAACGAATGCCGCCTACTCCCTGATGCTTTTCAGAAAGCCCGGCGTATTCAGCTCCCGCTCCAGCAAATACGTGAAGTAGCCCTGCATGAGGGACTCTGCCTCCTGCTGGACGTCCGCGCCGGGTCGCGCTCGCGAGGCGTCGGCGTAGCTCGAGCGCTGGAAATGACGCAGGTACTTCAATGTCTCCACCGAGATCGGGGTGACGTTGCGCAACCCCTGCCCGCAGCGCGGACAGATCACGCCGCCGGCGCTGAAGGAGAAGTACTGGTCCTCCGGCAGGATCGGGCGGCGGCAGTTGGCGCACTCAAAGAGCTGCGGGCGGAAGCCCAGATGATCGAGCAGGCGCAGCTCGTAATAGCGGATGACTAACCACGGATCGGCTTTGGCAGCCAGGCGGGAGAGGGTGTCCGTCAGCAGGCGGAACAGAGCAGAGTTTTCCGTGTCGTCCTGATAGGTGAAGCGGTCCAGCAGCTCGAGCACGTAGGAGGCATGACTTGTGAGGATCAAATCCTCACGAAGAGGTTGATACGCATCCACCGTATCCGCCTGGGTGAGGATCAGCATGTCGCGTCCCTTGGCAAGCTGCAGCTTGACATGGGTGAACGGCTCGATGTGACCGGCCTTGCGTGAGGCGATCTTGCGGGCGCCCTTGGCAATAGCGCGCGTCTTGCCGAGCTGGCGCGTATACAGGGTCAGCAAGCGGTCGGCTTCGCCATAGTCGCTGTGACGAAGCACCACGGCATCGACTCGGAAGGAACGGAA
>DAITPI010000414.1:0-3002 GCA_036833655.1 Anaerolineales bacterium
AGTGCCGAAGGTGGGACTTGAACCCACATGAGGGAACCCTCACTACGCCCTGAACGTAGCGCGTCTGCCAATTCCGCCACTTCGGCTGGCGGAGTGTATTGTATCTACTTTCACGGTTTTGTCAACCGGAACAGCGCTGTGTGTTAGCCCAAAGTAGAAATGTCCCTTTTTGAGGATTTCGGCAGGCGATAGAGCCTCATTGTATGACGCATGAGTACAGGGAAGATCTCAACAGGCAAATAAGGCATACTCCTCGTGTAGGTGTCGTGCCCTAGTTTGCAAAACTGCAATGATCAACTGCCTTCTATAGGGAACAAAAATCGCAGAGTAGCGTCATGTATTCGAACCGGCGCGTGTTCAGCTGGACATTGACAATATAGAACAAATGTTCTATATTTAGCGAGACCAACTGCCGCAGCGCCCAGACCATCCCGATCCCCGCAAATTGCAGTACTGTTAGGGGATACAACTTTTTCGAGCGGATGACGTTAATAAATATAGAGAAAGGAGGAGTTCATGTTTGCCGTCATCGTTTCCATCTTACTGCTGGTGTTCCTCGCCCTAGCGGGTGCGGACCTGCTCGTAGAGAATATCAATTCCGACGAGCTGAGCAACATGGGTGTCGAGAAGAGATCATGATCGAAACCACCCATCGATGTTAGCCCGATGCAATTCCAACATGGCATCGGGCTTTTTTTGTTTAAACAGGCAGGTATAATTAGGGAAAAATTTCACTGAGGCAACCGATGGATTTTTCCCTTTCCCAAGAACATGAAATGACTCGAAAAATGGTACGCGACTTTGCACAGAAGGAGATCGCGCCCGTTATCAAGGAGTATGATCGCAAACAGGAACCGATCCCGTTCGCACTCAAACGGATGGGCGAGTTGGGCATCCTGGGACTGCCCTTCCCCGTTCGGTATGGCGGCGGAGGAATGGATTACCTGGCCTGGGGACTCGCCTGTGAGGAACTCGAGGCCGTAGACACGTCTCTGCGCGTGGTCATGTCGGTGCACACGGGGCTGTGCGGCATGACCGTGTTCCAATGGGGCACCGAGGAGCAAAAGCAGAAGTTCCTGGTGCCGCTGGCACGCGGGGAAAAGATCGGCTGCGGGGTCTTCACGGAGCCGGGCATGGGGTCGGACGTAGCTGCCATGCGGACATCCGCGAAGCGCGATGGAGACGTCTACATCCTGAACGGCGAGAAGATGTGGATCTCGCTTGCCTCCAAAGCCGATCTGGCGCTCGTCACTGTCAAGACGGACCCATCCGCCTCCCGGCCCTCGGAGGCGTTGTCCTGCTTCATCGTGGACCTGCATAGCCCGGGGGTCACGCGCGGCGACATTCACGGGAAGCTCGGGGTGCGCGCCGGCTCAACCGGCTGGATCAACTTCCAGGATGTGCGCGTGCCAGCTGAAAACAGGATCGGCGAGGAGGGGGAAGGCTTCAAGATCACCATGAGCGCGTTCGACCATGGTCGTTATACCGTTGCCTCGGGCGCAACCGGCCTCGTCCGGGCGGCGCTGGAAGCCAGCGTAAGCTACGCCAAGACTCGCACCACGTTTGGACAGCCGATCGCCGAGCACCAGCTCATCAAGGAAAAGATCGCCAGGATGGCGCAGGATTACGAGATCGCCCGGCTGCTGTACCTACAGGCGGGCTGGATGCAGAATATGGGCAGGCGCAATACGTTGCAGACCTCCTATGCCAAGAAATTTGCCACGGAAGCCTCCTTCAGCGCGGCAAACGAAGCGATCCAGATCCATGGCGCATACGGCTTCAGCGACGAATATGACGTGGAGCGCTACTTGCGCAATTCCAAGGGCGCGGTGATCTATGAAGGCAGCTCCGAGATCCAGGCATTGATCCAGTCTGGCTACGCGCTGGGCGAGCGGACCGATAAGCCGCTGCGCTGTGAGCTGCCGGCGTACGATGAGGAATTCTGGCAGGCCTAAGATTCACGGTCGCGTTCGGAATCCAGGCGAGGTCACATGTTCATTCGGGAAAACAATGCCAGGCGCAAGCTTAAAGCCGGGCAGCCAGCGTATGGCGTCATCTCCACTTCTGATGATCCGCAAATGGCGGAACTATTTGGCCTGGCGGGTTTCGATTATTACATGCTGGACGCCGAGCATGGTCTGCTGGACCCTGCGCAGGTCGTGAATGTCATTCGCGCCTGTGAGCGCGGAAACATGACCCCGATGGTAAGAATCGGCCCCAAGGATCCAAAGCTGGTCCTGCAATACCTGGACGCAGGGATGATGGGCGTCATGATGCCGGGGTTGGAAACATCTGAGCAAGTCAAGATGCTGGTGGACGCGGTGAAATATCCACCGCTGGGGAAACGCGGCCTGGGCGCCGGACGCGCCGCGAGCTATGTCTCGGTTGGGAATGAAGTTTTGGAGTATCTGGATTTCTCGAACGAGCAGACGATGGTCATTCCCCAGTTCGAGGATGCCGCACTCATCGACCGTTTCGAGGAGATGATCTCCCAGCCCGGTATAGATGCGGTGGTGATCGGTCCGCGAGACCTGTCCTTGAATATGGGCTTTCGGGATGGTCCCAACCATCCCGAGGTTCAAGAGATGATTGACCGGGTAATCGCGATCTGCAATCGAACCGGCGTGGCAGCCGGGATCACGGCTGGCTCAGGCGCGGATTCCATTAGACAGGTTGCACGCGGCGCGACAATGATCCTGGCAATCGCACAGTATGTGATCGCAGCAGGTTCCCGGGAATTTCTCCACCCAGAATCATGACCGTTTCCCTCGGATTCGTCCTTGTCTTCCTGCTCTTTAGCCTGCTATTCCTGGGCAACACGTATAAGCTCTGGTTCAAAACGGACGAGTATTATCAGGACATTATTAATAGCCTCGCCCGGGAGCCTTCCATTTATCCATTCCGGACATTTTTCCTGAAGCGAATGGAAAACCGAAAGCGCTGGGAGCTCTGGCAAAAGGCTTTCAGCTTGCTGGGGTTGATCGCCATCATTGCCGCCGATG
>DAITPI010000414.1:3102-4240 GCA_036833655.1 Anaerolineales bacterium
TGGGGAGACGCGCCGCTGGTCATCAACCCGTTCGATGAGTATGCCGTCGAAGGGGCGCTCCAGCAAAAGGAAGCCAGCGGCGGCACCGTCACGGCAGTATGCATCGGGCCCGAATCCGCCCGGGAGGCGCTCAAGCACGCCCTCGCCATGGG
The DNA here is from genome assembly GCA_036833655.1 of Anaerolineales bacterium. GTDB lineage: Bacteria > Chloroflexota > Anaerolineae > Anaerolineales > Villigracilaceae > Defluviilinea. The sequence goes on from DAITPI010000414.1 coordinate 3,255, forward strand.
CGCGGACGACGCCATCCTGATCTCGGACCCGGCGCTCGAAAACATGGATACGCAGGGCGCGGCGCGCATCCTGGCTGCGGCGGTCCAGAAGATCGGCGGCGTGGACATGGTCGTGTTCGGCCGGCAGACGCTCGACAACGGCGCCGGGATCACGCCTGCGCAGACGGCACGAATCCTCGGCTGGCCGATGCTCGGGCTCGCCGGACAGATCAAGGTCCAGGATGGTGGCGTCACTGTCGATCGCGTGATCGAAGAGGGCCGGCAAACCGTCGGCGCGAAGCTGCCGGTGGTGCTGAGCGTCGTGCAGAGCATCGGGGAGCCGCGTTATCCCTCGTTCATGGGCATCCGCAAAGCTTCCAAGGCGACCATCCCGGTCTGGTCGTTGGGCGATCTTGGTGTTGCCGCTCCGGAGGCCAGCGTGAAGCGGGTCGAGCTGATGAACCCGCCTGTACAGGAAACGACGATTGAGATCATCGGGGGGGAGAGCCCGGCAGAAATCGCCGATAAGCTGGCAGACAAGATCCTGGCGGAGAAGGTGCTATGAAAACCTTTGTCTACATCGATCACTTCAAGGGCGAGGTGCAGCCGGCTTCGTGGGAGGCGCTGGGACTGGCAAAATCCCTCGGTACGGCAAGCACTGTCATATTTGGCTCAGGAGTTGATGCCATCACGAAAACCGCGTTCGAGTACGGGGCCGATGAGGTGCTGGCGGCGGACGACGCGGCCCTGGCAGACTTCCGCGTGGAACCGTATGCATCCACCCTTTCGACATTGGCAACCTCCCGGAGTCCGGACCTGATCCTCTTCCCCATGACGGCGCGCACCCGCGAGCTGGCTGCTATGACCGCCGTGGATTTGAACACAGGCGTGCTGACCGATGTCACAGCCCTGGAAGTGAATGGCAAAGGAATCGTGGTAACCCGCCCGATCTACGAGGGCAAACTGCTGGAGAAGGCAGTCTGCTCGGGGAAACCGGTGCTCGCCAC
>DAITPI010000415.1:0-4232 GCA_036833655.1 Anaerolineales bacterium
GGACTTTGCTGGTCTCATGATTCACAAACAGGTCCACGCGCCCCTGTCCGCGCGTGCGTACGGCGATCCCGTCAGGGATTGCCTCATAGCGGTATCCGCTAGGGAGCACATCGCCCACCGTCAGGATGGGCCTCACCTCGACGCCCGGCATCACGGCGGTGAGCATGGAAGGCTGGCTGGTTTTGAATCCGCTGTTATTGGCGCCAGCGGGTGCCGCGAACACACTGGCTGGAGTGAGCAGCATGGAGATAATGAGCATTGTCGAAAACAAATGAAGCAGAGACACACGATCGAAGGCTCTGCTTCGGGCAACCATGAGGGATTTAACCATTATTATTCTCTCCTCGGGCAAACAATAATACACAATGCACCGCAGCATGGGCAAATGCGCAGTCGCTACTCTTTGTTACAACAGGTCATTTGTTGCCCGGCACCGCCTTTCACGACTCTCGATCGATGAAGGGGTCGTCTAAACAATAACAATGGGTGGAGGGGGTAAGAAAAAATACAAAGTTTATTCTAATCATCTGGATATTGGAAGTCAATGAAGAATTGCCATTAAAATGTTACAACTTCCACATTCGAGGAGCCAATTTGCGTCCACTTGAAATCGTTCTCCCTGTCCTGCTTGGCATGTACCTGATCTGGCGACATCATCGTCCGCAATGGATCAGGCTGTTTCCGCCGGTTGCGCTCGTTGTAGTGCTCCTGCATCTTGTGCTCGAGGGCTATCGCTGGCAGATGCTTCCCCTGTACGTGCTAAGCCTCTTGTTATCGATCGGCGCGCTGATGAAGATCAGAACAGAGGAAGATTGGAAGCCCCTTCTTTCCTACCTGACCCTCCTCCTGGTCGCCGTTTCGACAGCCTTGCCGGTCCTCCTGCCTGTTCCCTCTCTCCCAACTCCCGGCGGACCCTATCCGGTGGGCACGCGCGTCTACGAGCTGACCGATGACTCGCGCAGGGAGATCTATTCCGGCCGGGACGAGCCGCGCCGGTTCCAGATCCAGGTCTGGTATCCGGCGGAGATTACCGCCTCTGACCGGCGCGCCCCCTGGATGGCAAACGCCGATATCTTCGCGCCCGCGATTGCCTCTTACATTCATTTGCCGTCCTTTTTTCTGGATCACCTGGCGCTGGTGAAGATGCCAGCCTATCAGAATGCAAAAGTGGCACCGACAGAAGAAGGCTATCCTGTCATTTTGTTTTCCCACGGTTGGAACGGGTTCAACGCCCAGAACACGGGCCAGGCGATCGAGCTGGCAAGCCATGGATTTATGGTCGTTGGTGTGCAGCACACGTACGGCGCGGTTATTACCGTTTTCAGCGATGGCACCGTCGCAAAGAACAACCCCTCTGCGTTGCCCAACGGCGCGCCAGACGAGGAATATGAAGCAGCGGCGCAAACCCTGGTCGCACAATGGGCCGGAGACCTGGCGTATGCACTCGACTTTCTGGACCTTCAGAATGCGGATGTCACGAGTCCATTTCATCAAAAACTGGATGGAGCGCGCCTGGGTGTCTATGGTCATTCCACCGGCGGGGGCGCGGCGATCCAGTTCTGTGGGACGGATGTCCGCTGCAAGGCTCTGCTCGGCATGGATCCCTTCATGCGGCCTGTGTCCAGGCAAGTGTTGGAGAACGGTGTCACACAGCCCGCATTCTTTATGTTCAGCCAGCGCTGGGCAGACGATACAGGCAGCCGCAATAATCAGCTCTTTCACCAGTTTATTGCAAACGTCCCTGGCTCGCTTGGTGTCATCTCTATCGACGGTACAGAGCACTACGATTTCAGCGATCTGCCCTTGCTCTCCCCCCTCGCCTCCAGGCTCGGTCTCAAGGGTCCCATCAGCGGCAGACGGGTGACAGCCATTATTAATGATTATCTTCTCAGCTTTTTCGAGTCTACGCTGAAGGGAGTACCAACGCCCCTGTTCGAACCGGGAAATCATAAATATAATGAAGTTGAGCTTCAAGGATAAATTCACTCGTGTTAGTATTAATATTAATAGGAGCGAAGAAATGGAGAAACAGAGTCCTTTGGAATTGACACTTGTACAGGAATTCGTTGGCAAATCCCATGCCGACCTGGACGGGGTACGAGAACTGCTAGCACGCGAGCCAGCTCTCGTCAACAGCGCCTGGGACTGGGGTGGCGGTGACTGGGAAACGGGGCTGGGCGCCGCGGCACACATGGGCAGGCGCGACATCGCCGAATTCCTGCTGAAGCACGGCGCCCGTCTCGATCTGTTTGCGGCAACCATGCTCGGCAACCTGGAGATTGTCAGGGCCACACTCGAGACCTATCCAGCGGCGATCCATATCCCGGGACCGCATGGCATTCCCCTGCTAGTGCATGCGCAAGCTGGCGGCAATCAGGCGCTGCAGGTCTACGAGTACCTCAAAGATCTTTCAAGCCAGAAAGCAGAAGCCCGCACCTGATGGTGCGGGTTTTCCGCTTTATTGCAGGGAGAGAATCAGATCCTGCATATTTTCAATTCTGTCGTGCCATTGTCACTTTCTTGCCCCTTCCGTGTTATCAACCAAGACACCACGTGTACATGGGCTGCCAGCCTGCCCGCTAAGATATCGTTTTTGCAGCCGGTGAGCCTTTCCGGCTGGCGTTGTCTTAACCTCCTATCCCGGACCCATTGATGCGCATCCTCAAATTCATCGGCTACTCGTTTGGAAACTTCGCCAACACCATCGCCTACCAGGTCTTTGGCAACCGTATCCAGTTCTACTACATCGATGTGCTTGGGCTCAATGCCGGTATTGCGGGCATCCTGTGGAGCGTGTACGGCCTGTGGAATGCGGTCAACGATCCGCTGATGGGCCAGCTCTCCGATCGGACGCGCTCGCGCTTTGGACGCCGCGTGCCCTATGTGGCGCTCGGCGCGATCCCGCTCGGCCTGTCTTTCTTCTTCCTGTGGACACCTCCTTCCCAGAGTCCCTTTGTGCTGGCCGCGTATTTCCTGATGATCCTGTTCATCTTCGATACGCTCTACAGCCTGACCTTTATTGCCTACAACGCCCTCTTCCCGGAAGTGGCTCGCACGCGTCGCGACCGGATCGATCTCTCCGCCACGCGCGAGATCCTTGCCACCGTCGCGCTGATCGCGGCGCTGATCCTCGCCCCGATCCTGGCAGAGGAGGTTGGATACTTCACGATGGGCGCGATCATGGGCGGACTGATCGCGGCAGGTTACCTGATTGCCGTGATCGGCGTAAAGGAACGACCCATCGATGAGACCCGGGAACAATCGTTCGGGCTGGGCCATGCCTTACAGATTGTGCTTGCAAACCCGGCGTTTCGGTGGTTCCTGGGCGCGAACATCGCCAAAGAATATATCTGGCTGCTGCTTGCCAGCATGCTTCCATTCTGGCGCAAGTATGCGCTTGGCATACAGTCCGAGGTGAGTGTGCTTGGGATGCGACTGAGCGCCGGCGACGCCGACGCGATCCTGCTGGGCATACCCATCCTGCTTGCCATCCCGACGCTGCTCGTGTGGCGGCCGATTGTGGCGAGACTCGGCTATCGCAAAACGTGGATGATCGGCACCCTGACCTTCCTCCCCGGCTTGCTCGTCATGGCATTTGCCCGTGACTTCTACACAGGCCTGCTCGGGACCATGCTGACAATCCCGGGGCTGGCGAACTCGATGATCATGCCCTTTCCGGTGATCTCAGAGATTATCGATGAGGATTCCAGGCAGGAGCACGGCTTCCGGCGCGAGGGACTCTTCTTTGGCATGAATAGCGGTATTATCAAGCTGGCATTCTTTGCGCAGGGTCTTCTTTTTGCCCTCGTGACCGCAGTCACCGGTTTCCAGTCGGGCAGCGACGTGCAGACAGGATCGGCCGTCTGGGGAATCCGCTTCTTGATCGGCATTACACCTGCGATCGCCGCTCTGATCGTCGCGTGGTGTATGGCACACTATCCGCTAGGACGCGAGACGCACTCGTAAGTGGTCCCTTTCGCCTGAGGCGATCTTTGTAGGTCCAAAGGAAAACATGCAGATTCCCGCACAAGGTCTTTCCAAAGAAGAAATTCTCAGCACGCTACAAGCCTTCAAATCCCGCGACATGGACTGGAAGGCAGGCAAAGTCTGGTGTTACGTGTATGACCCGGGCGAAGACCCAGCCGAGGTCACGCGCGAGGCGTACGTCTCCTTTCTCAGCGAGAACGGGCTGGACCCTTCCGTCTTTCCATCGCTTCTGAAGCTGGAGACAG
>DAITPI010000416.1:0-4224 GCA_036833655.1 Anaerolineales bacterium
TCGTCTGCGTCGGCGCGGCGGTCTTGGCCGCGCGCATTCCGGCCAGGAGCGCCGTGCCAAACATCGCCACGAGCAGCGTCACGACAAAAATTACGATGGGATTTAAGCCGGTTGCCAGAGCAATGACCATGGTCGAGAAAAAGAACGCCAGGTAGGTGCTGACCATGAAGATATCGCCATGGGCAAAATTGATCATGGTCAGGATTCCATAGACCATGGTATAGCCCAGGGCGATCAGAGCATAGACGCTCCCCACTTGCAGTGCATTGAGGATCTGCTGGATATAAAACTGCATTTGAGTCTTCTCCGATGGAGAGGAGGGCGGCTACCCATTCTGGTAGCCGCCCTCCCGAATATGCTTGGTGTCGATTACGGAGCTGCGCTGGTGAAGTAAACGAACTTGCCGTCCTTGATCTGCAGGATCACAGCACTCTTGACCGGATCACCCGTGCCCTTGAACTGCATATTTCCCGTCACCCCTTCATAGGAGGTAATGGCAGCCATGGCATCGCGCACGGCCTGGCGATCGAGCTTGCCAGCAGCCTGGATCGCCTGGAACAGAAGCCCGAACGAGTCATAGGTTAGAGCCGCGACATCGTCGGGTGTCTTGCTATAGGCCGCCTCGTAGGCTTTGATGAATGCCTGTGCCTTCGGGGTCGCAATATCCGCGGCGTAGTGAGTAGTGAAGTAATAGCCTGCTCACTCCTTGCCGGACAGCGTAACCAGCTCGATATTGCCCCATGAATCACTGCCCAGAATATTCCCTGCAAAACCAGCCTTGTGCGCCTGCTGGACCTGCAGCGGGACTTCGCTATAGTAGTTGGGCAGAAACAGGCTATCGGCGCCTGCATCCTGAATGCTGGTCAGTTGCGAAGAGAAGTCCTTATCCCCTGTGGTGTAGGTCTCAAAAGCAACCACCTGGATGCCGTTCTCTTCCATCGTGCGCTTATAAACCTCGGCGATACCCTTGTTATATTCCGATGCCACATCATACAGCACGGCCGGCTTGGCGGTCTTCAACTCGTCGATGGCGAACTTGGCCGCCACAACACCCTGGAAGTCGTCGATGAAGGCGGCGCGGAAGACGAACTTCTTGGGCTCATCGGTGTCGCCAACCTTGGTCGTCTTGGGGTTGGTGGACCAGGGGCTGATCATCGGCATCAGGCTGCTCTCCGCCACGACCGAGGCCGGGATGGCATTGCGGCTCGCGTTCGGTCCGATCATCGCCAACACGCCCGCGGTTGCCAGCTTTTGGGCGGCGGCGGCGGCCGATTCCGCCTTATCTTCATTGTCTTCCGTCAGAAGCTCAATCTTGTATTTGGTTCCCCCGACATCGAGGCCTCCTGCATCGTTGACCTCTTTGACAGCCAGTTCGGCGGCGTTCTTGCTCGACTCGCCGACAACCGGAATGCTGCCCGTGAGCTCCACGTTCAAGGCAACCTTGATGGTGCTCGGTGCAGCAGGCTGGCAGGCGCTGAGGACCATACTCAACAGCGTTACAACCAGTACAAAGAGACACAGACGTTTCATCGCTTTCTCCTTCTCCTTTTTAGGAATCGAAACATGATGGACAGAGCAAGCAGAAGTGATTCTGGTAGTTCTGGCTTTCTTGGCGCCACCTCCTTTCGGGAGAGTCTATTGAGATGAACACACACCGACTAAACTGGATACGTTTATACAATTATGCTGGATAGATTCACCCTCATGCAACCAATTCATTATACATTTCCGCCCAAGTCAAAACAATATGCTAAAAATCATTCTCCCCGCTTTTTTTAGATTCGAATGGGAAAAGGGCGCAGAACCTGCAGAATTCTACAGTATTCTGCGCCCATCCTTGTCAAATTACATTGGGTCCTGGATCTCGGCAGCTCGCAGGGTGTTCTTCATTAGCATCGCGATGGTCATCGGCCCCACGCCGCCCGGCACCGGGGTAATGAAGCCGGCGACTTCCTTGGCTTCGTCGAAGCAGACATCGCCGACGAGCCGGTGACCGCTCTTTTTGGTGGCATCGGGGATGGAGTTGATCCCAACGTCGATCACGGCTGCGCCGGGCTTGATCCAATCGCCGCGTACCATCTGGGTCTTGCCGATGGCAGCGATCAGGATGTCCGCCTGGCGGACGACAGCGGGCAGGTCCCGGGTGCGAGAGTGACACACGGTCACCGTCGCGTTCTTGCCAATCAGCAACAAAGCTGCAGGCATGCCCACGATGTTCGAGCGACCGAGCACAACCGCGTTGGCGCCCTCGATCTTCACGCCCGCTTTTTCGAGCAGGTAGATGCAACCGTACGGCGTGCAGGGCACAAACAGCGGCTCGCGACCCTTCTGCGCCAGGCGACCGATATTGATGGGAGAAAAACCATCCACGTCCTTCTCGATGCTGATCAGTTGCAGCACGCGCTCTTCATCCAAATGAGAGGGCAGCGGCAGCTGCACCAGGATGCCGTTCACCGCCTGGTCGTCATTCAAAGATTTGATGAGCTTTTCCAGCTCCCCCTGCGAGATTTCCGCAGGCAGGTGATGGCTGATGGAGCCCATGCCCAGCTCGGCGCAGGCTTTCTGTTTGGACGCCACATACGCAGCCGAATCGGGCCGGTCGCCGACGAGTACCGTCGCCAGCGTGGGCTTCTGCTTGCCAGCCGCCGTGCGTTCCGCCACTCTGGCTGCAACTTCATCCCGGACCTGTTGCGCGATGAGTTTTCCATCGATCAATTGAGCAGTCATATCTTCTCCTTTTTGCGATTGCCGTTACGCATACCTGCTTAAGTTTATTGTATAAATCAGAGGCAGTCTTCAGACGCCCATTCGTCTTGCTTTGACGGCACTTCGTCTCCTCATTGTACAATCCCCGCTTTATTTTGCCACAGTGACACTTATCCCCGATTCGTAATTATGCTTCTCATTATTCCACGAAACGCCAACAGGTTCATCAGGACAGTATTTTGTCCAGCTTTTCAGGCCGGGTTTCCTGCGTTACAAAATACAGCGATAGCAGCCAAACAACAAATGAATTCAGCACACTCCATACGTCATGTGACACTAGATAGGCAACAGCAACCATCGTGAATGCCAGAGTTACAATCCCAACCATAAGTAGGGCTGCCTTCCCGATCCCATACTTTTCTGAAATCGTTATCAGCAAAAACACGATCGATACAGTCAGCAAAATCTGGTCATAGTTCCAGGAGTAAAGTGCGATCAACAATGCCGCTGGCAAGATACTTGCGAAAGCCGGGAAGGCATCAAGCCTGGACTTTCGACCCCAGAAAAGATAAGCTTCGATTGCCAAAACAGCAATCGCACATACAGAACCGATTAATAAACTGATGCTGTCTATCTTGAACAATTTGTCAACGGCTCCCCACAACGTAGGATGCATACCATAATACTTTTGAAACGAATTTCCGGCTACGCTTATGTAATCAATCACCCACCGGTAATTTACGAGTGCGCCCTCCAGTACTAAAACAAATCCACCCAACATCATCCCTGAGATGCCTTTCCATTGTCTTATAGAAAGAAGCCACATACTCGCCATAATGAATAGTGGCAATCCGATGGATGGCTTGAGCGCCAAAATCGACAAAACAAATCCGCCGAAAAACCAATTGCCCTTTGCAAACAATCGAATAGATAGAGCAAGAAGCAAAAGCAAAATCGTTAAGATTTGCCCGCTGTTGATAACACTGAACATTGGGCGAAAGAAATAAATCCCGGTAATGGTCAACAAATCGAGATAACCTGACCTTGCCGGATAAAAACTCAACAGCACAACACTAGCTGACAGCACAGCAAGTTGTGCAAAAAACATCCAGAGTGTGTACGCCAATTGAACCGGAAGGCGGGCAAGTGGGGAAAACAGGATCGCCAGCGGCAGCGGATACTGAAATGTCGGCTCTGAATGAAAGGCAGTACCCTCCAATTCACGCACTGATATCCATTGAGCACGATCATAAACATTCTGCCCGGACAAAATCATATGACCCGCTTGCCAATACGCCGCGAAGTCCTGCTTATGACCATCAAACCAGCTGGATAGTAATAAACTGAAAACAAGGAAAAAAGGACACAGGACAATGAAATTAAATAGGGTCTGCTTCCTTAAGCCATGTTCCATCCTTGCATTCAGCTTTCTGCCTCGATGATGCCACACAGTTTGGCAGTCTTGGCCTCACTCATCAAACGTACTTGATCGATTTCATTCCAGCAGGGGGAAGGAGC
>DAITPI010000417.1:0-4213 GCA_036833655.1 Anaerolineales bacterium
GAAAACGGTCCGTGAGATGGCAGCGCTGTGCGATGCCAGCGCGATCGAAGCGTTCACCCCGTAAACCACAGGCCCTCGCATACGATATAATGACCGTGGAGGAATGCCATGAATGAAATCAAACCACTCAACTGGACTCCGAAGCCGGGCATCGGCTTTACCGTCGTCCGCCGCAGCGATGGAGGGATGACCTTAACCTTTACAGATCTGTCCGATGCAACCCTGGACGAGTGGCGTGAGTTTGCCATGGAACATTTGCTGGGCGTCGACCGCCGCACGCGCAACCTGTACGATATTCGGGCGGTCAGGGAAATTCCCGAGAGAGCGATTCGCATGGCAGTCGAAGCGAACAGCGATCCCTCGGCGCGCAACATCCGCGTCGCAGTAGTCGTTGCCGATGATAAGGTGGCAGACGCCATCCGTGAAGTGGCGGCCCTGGCGCTCCCGACTTCTGCTGCCGCCATGAAGATATTCACCGATATTGATACTGCCGAGACCTGGCTCGCCCGACCGTTGGATCAAATACCCTAGAGTCTGTCATTGCGAGGACGCTTCGCGGCTCTTCCCGACGAAGCAATCTCCCGTTTCGTAGACAGCTATACACGTAAACACGCCTGAATGAAATTCTCATCTCTCCAGATAGGAACCCACACGTTCCAATGGGGAAGCAAGACCTACGTGATGGGCATCCTCAACGTCACGCCCGATAGCTTCAGTGGCGACGGCATCTTGTTCCCCTCTCCCGAGGGGAGATGGGCAAGGGGTGAGGGCGTTCCAGCAGCAGTTCAACAAGCCAGAGAGTTCCTCGCCTACGGCGCAGATATCCTTGACGTGGGCGGCGAATCCACCCGTCCCGGCTCGCAGCCCGTCGACGCAGACGAAGAGCTGGAACGCGTCATTCCCGTTGTCGAAGCCATAAAGGCCGAATTCCCCGATGCATTGATCTCTATTGATACATACAAGGCCCGCGTTGCCGAGGCGGCGCTTGGAGCCGGCGCGCACATCCTGAACGATGTCTGGGGCCTGCGCGCGGACCCCGAGCTGGCTTCCGTCGCCGCGCGCTTCGGCGTCCCGGTGATCCTCATGCACAACCGCAGCAATCCTGCCAGTGTGGAAGTGCGCGAGCAGTTGGGCAACGCTTACCTCGGATCTACGTATGAGAATCTGATAGAAGACATCAGGCGGGAGCTGCTGGTCAGCGTAGAGCTGGCGAGGCGGGCTGGCATCCCCGACTCAGGGATTGTCCTGGATCCCGGCATCGGCTTTGGCAAGACGCGCGAGCACAACCTCGAGCTCATCAACCGGCTGGACGAGATCCGGGCGCTGGGATACCCGGTACTCCTGGGCACCTCCCGAAAATCCTTTATCGGTTTTACCCTTGACCTGCCTCCCGACCAGCGCCTGGAGGGCACCGCTGCCACAGTTGCCGTCGGCATCGTGCGCGGCGCCGACATCATTCGCGTCCACGACGTCCGAGAGATGGCACGCGTGGCAAAGATGACGGATGCGATTGTTCGGTAACGCGACATTTATGTCGCATGACTGGAAACGGGCGACATCAATGTCGCCTTACATCATGGAGACGTTATGTTCGGCGACTACGGAAAAGAGCTCCTGAAAAGCGGTATCATCGACTTCAAGGCAGGCAACCGGGCAAGCGCCCGCCGTTACTTCGACCGCGCCGTCTACATCAGTAACGATCATGACGTGCTCGCCGAAGCCTGGTTCTGGATGAGCCAGGTGCTCGACGATCCCGCGGAAAAGCGCAAGGCGCTCGAGAACTGCCTCGCCCATGACCTTCAACATGCCCGGGCGCGCCGCTCACTCGCCGTCCTGGACGGCAAGCTCCGGGCGGATGAGATCGTCGACCCCGACCGGCTGCCGCCAGCGCCGGAAGGCTTGCACGCTGCGGACGCCGAACGCTTCATGTGCCCGAAGTGTGGCGGGCGGATGAGCTTCTCTGCGGATGGACAGTCGCTGGTCTGCGAGTATTGTTCCCGGAACCAGAGGCTCACCGCGCAGCCCGGCAGTGCACAGGAAAAAGATTTCATCATTGCGATGGCAACCGTCCGCGGGCACGGCAAGCCGCTCGACCAACAGGTCTTTCACTGCGAAGGCTGTGGCTGTGAGTTCATCCTGCCGCCCAACCAGATCTCTATGACCTGTGTCTATTGCGGCTCGCCCCATGTGGTCGACTGGGAGTCGGAAGAGGAGCTGCTCGCGCCGGATGGCATCCTCCCGCATGCCTTTGACCGGGAACGCGCCTCGGAGATCTTGATCGAGTGGGTCAAGTCGAACGGGATCCGGCCGGAGAAGCCAGCGGATGGACCGCGCGGCGTCTATCTCCCCCTTTGGACGTTCGACCTCGGCGGAGGCATCGATTATGTCGGCGAGACGATCGACGACAGCCAGATCCAGCTCAACAGCAGGAATCTCAAAAAGATCCGGGTCAGCGATTGCTACCCCGTGCAGGTCAACGACCTGCCCGTTCCTGCCTCTCGCAAGCTCTCGGGTGTCTTCGTCAAGCTGGTTCCCGGCTTCGAATTGAAAGCTGTAAAACCCTACGATCCGCGCTACCTCGTCCGCTGGCCCGCGGAGGTCTATGACATTCCGATGGCAGAAGCCTCCCTGGATGCGCGCGCCCAGACCCTGGCGCGCTACAAACGTGACCTGCCGAACCTGCTCGCCCCGGTCAATATCATTTCTACATCTTCCGCCAAAATGACCGTCGAATCGTTTCGCCTCAACCTGCTGCCTGTCTGGGTGGCGGAGCTGCACTTCGGCGGGCGGGAACACCTGGTGCTGATCGACGGGCACAAAGGAATGGTGGCAAGCGATCTGCCGGAGAAGAAATCCGAGAGGACAGGGTTAATAGCGTGGCTGGGGGATCTACTGGAAGGATAGATTTATTTCAGATGACGATTGAGGAACTCGGGTGGCTTCATGACCGCAATCCCTTCGTACCCTGACACTTTCAATAAATGCTTGTCCCCGCTTATGATGGCTTTGCATTCGCTTGCCAGTGCACAGGCGAGGAACTTGTCGTCATCAGGATCTTCACAAACCGGCTCTCCAAGGTCCACAGCACGATAAAACCTTGCATGCTCCATCACAAAGGTCAAAATTGGTATCAGGTCTATGCGGGGATATCGTTCAGCCAGTATTCCTCCAACCTTCCGATATTCATCCAAAATCTCTTCTGGAATAACCAGTTCCAAATCACCGCTTTGCCAGGCTTTCAGGATCTGGTATGGAGGTCCGGTAAAAAAGACACCAGAGATGAATACATTTGTATCCATCACAATTTTCATTTACGGCCCCGCGCTCTTGCGACTGCTGATGTGACGTCCCGCGGCTTTAGTCCTGCTTCCCTTGCCTGCCTGCGCGCCTCTTTAATCAGAGCATCAAATTCATCCTTGTCCGGCAGGGTAACCAGCTTGAGAATGACAACATCTTCATCGCCGACGACGAGGAACTGTGCCCCCTCCTTTAGATCCAGCCGCTTGCGGATCGATTCGGGAATTACCACCTGACCTTTTGAGGACATACGAGTGGTTGCCAGCGTCTCCATAGCTCTCTCCTTTCTTACCAGTAAGATTATATCACGCGTCGGACACAGGAATGCTGTTTAAACAACAGCATCAATCCGGTGAACATGAGATTCGGTTTGACGTATAATATTTGGTATGGACCAGGAGACCGTTCGAAGAATTTTGAAAGGAAAAAACGCTGAGCTAACCAAGCAATTTGGCGTTAAATCACTGCTGGTGTTTGGCTCCGTTGCCAGAAATGAAGCCACAACATCCAGTGATGTAGACTTACTGGTCGAATTCAGCCGTCCTGTCGGTTATTTCGGGCTGTTTGCCTTGCAGGATTATCTCGAAGAGTTACTTGGCTGTCATGTCGATCTTGGAACTCCTGACAGTCTGAAGCCCAGTATTCGAGAACACGTGATGGCGGAAGTGATCCATGTCACCTAGAGACTGGCGTGATCGAGTCCGGGACATTCTAGATGCTATTACCGAGATCCAGGACTTCACCAGGGACATGGACTACGAAGCGTTCAAGGAAGATTCCAAATCAATACGCGCGGTCGAGATGAATTTCATAATTATCGGTGAGGCGGCGAATCAAATCCCAGAAGATGTTGAGGAACAATATCCAGCAATTCCCTGGAATCTTATGCGTGCCATGCGTAATCGCATTGTGCATG
>DAITPI010000418.1:0-4206 GCA_036833655.1 Anaerolineales bacterium
CCATCGTCCCCACGTTCAAATGCGGCTTGCTCCGATCGTATTTTGCCTTCGCCATTGATGAAATCTCCTTATGATACTGAAACGCGTTCGTTCGTTATTATTTCAAAATTTCCTGCGCCACGGATTGAGAAACAGGCGCGTAATGATCAAATTCCATACTGAAAACACCGCGTCCCTGCGTCGCAGAGCGCAATTCCGTTGCGTAGCCGAACATCTCGCCCATGGGTACAAAGGCGCGCACGGCCTGGGCATTTCCGGGCCGGACTTCCATACCCTGGATGCTGCCACGGCGGCTATTGAGCTGGCCGATGACATCGCCAAGGTAATCGTCTGGCACAACCACTTCGACCTTCATGATTGGCTCAAGCAGGACCGGTGAACCCTTGTGCACCCCTTCCTTGAACGCCATGGAGCCTGCCATCTTGAACGCCATTTCACTGGAGTCCACTTCGTGGAAGGAGCCATCGAACAAGGTGACTTTCATATCCACGACCGGATAGCCGGCCAGCACCCCACTATCGGCAGCCTCTATCACGCCCTTTTGAACAGCCGGGATGAATTCTTTCGGAATGGCGCCGCCGACGATCTTATTCTCAAAAATAATTCCACTGCCACGCTCGCCGGGCTCGAGCGAGATCACTACATGACCATACTGTCCATGACCGCCGGACTGCTTGGCGTATTTGAAATTCACTTTCGGGACCGGGCGCGTGATCGATTCGCGATAGGCAACCCGCGGCTTGCCCACGTTCGCCTGGACACGGAACTCACGCAACATGCGATCGACCAGGATATCGAGATGCAGCTCGCCCATCCCGGAGATGATCGTCTGGCCGGTATTTTCATCGGAGCGGACGCGGAAGGTCGGATCTTCCTCCGAAAGCTTGCGCAGGGCCTCGCCCATCTTTTCCTGGTCGCTGCTGCTTTTCGGCTCGATCGCGATGGAGATGACCGGCTCGGGGAACGAGATGCTTTCCAGGAGGATCTTCTTCGTATCGCACAGCGTATCGCCAGTGAACGTTTCCTTCAATCCGAGCACTGCCCCAATGTCGCCGGCGCGGACTTCCGTAATATCCTCGCGACGATCGGCATGCATGCGGATCAAGCGTCCAATGCGCTCGCGGCGGCCCTTGCTCGTGTTTGTAACCATCTGGCCCTGGGACAGGACGCCCGAGTAGACCCGGAAGTAAGCCAAGCGGCCCACATACGGATCGGTCACAATCTTGAAGACTAAGGCACTCAACGGAGCACTGTCGTCGGCGGGGAGCTCGATCGGCTCCTCGCGATCGATATCCGTGCCCTGCAGCGGTGGGACCTCCTTCGGTGAAGGCAGATAATCGATCACAGCATCCAGCAGGACCTGAACGCCCTTATTCTTCAATGAAGAGCCACAAAAGACCGGGGCGGCCTGGTTCGCGATCACTGCTCTGCGCAAAGCCGCCTTCATCTCCGGCACAGTGATCGTAGCCCCTTCCAGATACTTGTGCGTGAGATCATCGTCCAGCTCGGCGATTCGCTCCACCATGTGGGCGCGTGCTTCCCGCGCCTGTTCCTTCAGATCCTCCGGGATGTCGACGACCTTCGGCTCTTTGCCCAGATCATCATCCCAGACGATCGCCTTCTCTTCCAGGAGATCGATCGCCCCTTTAAACGTCGATTCGAAACCAATCGGCAGTTGCATGGCGATCGGGTTGGCGCCCAGACGATCCTTGATGGACTCAATGGTCCGTTCGTAGGAAGCGCCGACGCGGTCCATTTTGTTCACAAAACAGATCCGTGGAACACCGTAGCGGTCGGCCTGGCGCCAGACGGTCTCACTCTGCGGCTCCACACCCTGGACTGCGTCGAACACGACAACGCCCCCATCCAACACACGCAGGGAGCGCTGCACTTCCGCTGTAAAGTCAATGTGTCCGGGAGTATCAATGAGATTGAACTGATATCCCTTCCATTCCGCCGAAACGGCCGCAGAAACGATCGTAATACCACGCTCGCGTTCCTGCACCATCCAGTCAGTTACTGTGGTCCCCTCATCGACTGAGCCGATGCGATGGGTCTTGCCCGTATAGAACATAATACGCTCGGTAGTCGTTGTCTTACCGGCGTCAATATGGGCAATGATCCCTATATTTCGATATTTCTCGAGCGGATATTCACGAGCCATTCGTTCCGTTACCTTTATTCCTCTAAAATCTAAAATCGCCTAGACGCGGTAGTGCGAGAAGGCGCGGTTTGCCTCAGCCATCTTGTGGGTTTCATCGCGCTTGCGGATCGCAGAGCCGGTTTCATTAAAAGCGTCGATCAGCTCTCCGGCAAGCTTGTCGGCGAAAGATTTGCCCGAGCGATCACGAGCTGCAGACAAAATCCAGCGGATCGCCAATGTGGTGCGGCGGTCCGACGAAACTTCCATAGGTACCTGGTACGTCGCGCCACCCACACGCCGTGGACGAACTTCCATCACCGGAGAGACATTCTTAAGCGCGCCATCGAAGACCTCGATGGGATTCTTCTGGGTGCGCTCCTTGATCAAATCCATGGCATCGTAAATGAGTCCAGTAGCGAGGCTCTTCTTGCCGCGCTTGAGGACGTGCTGCACCATGGTCTGGACGTACACACTGTTGTAGCGAATGTCGGGAAGGATCTCCCGTTGTTCGGGTTTTGCTCTACGCATAGTTTATGACTCCATTGATTACTTCGGGCGCTTCGCACCATACTTGGAGCGACCCTGTTTTCGATTCGCGACGCCAGTGGTATCCAGAGATCCGCGTACGATGTGATAGCGCACGCCGGGCAAGTCCTTGACACGGCCGCCACGCACCAGCACGACGGAGTGCTCCTGCAATTGGTGACCCTCACCCGGGATATAGGCGGTCACCTCGATGCCATTCGTGAGGCGCACGCGAGCGATCTTCCGCAGAGCAGAATTCGGCTTCTTCGGTGTCATGGTTCGCACGATCGTACAAACGCCGCGCTTCTGGGGTGCGCCTTTGTCCTGGCGCACGCGGCGCTGCTTGTACGAGTTCAGCGTGTACTGCAGGGCCGGGGCTTTGCTTTTGGCTTTCTTATTCTTGCGGCCCTTGCGGACCATTTGGTTGATTGTCGGCACGATTCGCCTCCGATTTGTACTTTCTTTTACAGTGATTTGACAATATTTTGTCGCAAGAAATGAGGCCATCCAATACAGCTGATGGCCTCATTTCTAGTGCCATGCCTATGTTCATAGCGGGATTATCGCCGCTTTATCTTTTTTGGCAACGGAGAGTAAGTTTATCACTCACTCGTGTTACCGTCAAGATTACCAGCGGTTTTCACTTCGTCATCAGGTTATTGCCAATGCCGAGCAGACCGGTATCCAGTTTGGGTGGATGCTGTTTCTCCTCATCCTTGCCAAAGCGGACAACTTCACCGCCTTCGTTGATGGCTTCCACAGCGAGGCCAAGCGATTGTAATTCTTTCACCAGCACTCGGAACGAAGCCGGGATGCTGGGCTCTTCGATCGGTTCACCCTTCACGATCGCTTCATACGTGTTGACCCGTCCCTGAACGTCATCGGATTTGACGGTCAGCATTTCCTGCAGCGTGTACGCAGCGCCATAGGCTTCCAGCGCCCATACTTCCATTTCACCGAAGCGCTGGCCACCAAACTGCGCCTTACCACCGAGCGGCTGTTGCGTCACCAGACTGTATGGACCAGTGGAACGTGCATGGACCTTGTCTTCCACCAGGTGGTGCAGCTTCAGGACCGTCATCACACCCACGGTAACTGGCTGATCATAGGGAATACCGGACTTGCCATCGCGCAACATTTGCTTCCCAAGGATCGGCATAGGCTCGCCCGTTGAGGCCGTGACCTCCTGCGCCACTTCCATGATGCGTGCTTCGGCAATCCGACCGGCATGCCCATGGTTCTCCACCCAGAGCCGCAGACAGGCGCTGACCGCATTCGTATCGTATGTTCCGCGCTCGCGCGGGTCCACATTCTCGGGATGGAAGATGGTCTCGGGATCATAGCCATGGTCGCGCAGCCATTCGGACGCTGTGGCGTGGCGTGCCGTATCTACCTCGTTCAAATCGTACGGATCATAGCCACGCTCGCCCAACCATTCCTCCAGGTAGAGGCGGCGGACTTCGTCGTCATCCTGGATGGACTCGGGATCGTACTCTTGCTGCTTGATCCAATCCCAGGCCGTAGCCACAGACTCTTTC
>DAITPI010000419.1:0-4193 GCA_036833655.1 Anaerolineales bacterium
ATCAGCCCCGCCGGCAATCCCGGCCCGCAGGGCAATAAAGCCGGCATCCCGCCCCATCAGCTCCAGCACCATCACGCGGTGATGAGCCTCGGCGGTTGTCTGCAGCTTGTCAAGGGCTTCGGTGGCGGTGGTGACAGCGGTGTCAAAGCCGAAGGTGGCTTCGGTGCCCCCAATATCGTTATCGATCGTCTTGGGCACGCCGATGATGGGCGCGCCTTTGAGAAAAAGCTCGTGAGCAATGCGGAGCGTGCCATCGCCCCCCAGTACCAGCAGGGCATCCATATTCAGCCGCGCGATGCCCTTCACAATTTCATCCGAAACATCGATGGTCACTTCCTTTCCCGCGCGGATGACTTTGCGGGCATAGGGGTTGCCACGGTTCGCCGCCCCCAGGATCGTGCCGCCGCGCGACAAGAGCCCGCGGACATCCTGAATGCCCAGGGGAACGACGCCTGCCTCGTCGATAAATCCATCGTAGCCGTCACGGATTCCGATCACTTCACAGTCATACTGATAGATGGCGGTCTTCACCACGGAACGGATGACTGCATTCAAGCCGGGTGCATCGCCGCCGCCGGTCAGGATCCCAATTCGGTTCATATCTGTGTTCCTTGAGAGTTATGATCAACCTTCAGAATCAATCATACCTTATTCCCACGACCTTGCTTGCACGCAATCGTATATCCCCATATAATGAGTGCAATGGAAGAAGCGTCTACACAACGGCGTGTCGACGGTCTCACACGCCTGTTGATTCCCCTCGCCGCCATCCTTGTTTTTGCAGTCTGGTTCAGCCTCACGCCACCGGGTTTGCTCGGCAAAGCCGATGCGATCGGATATGCTATTTGCCATCGCATCGATGAGCGGTCGTTCCACATCGGAGGCCGCCAGCTGCCGCTATGTGCTCGCTGTACCGGCGAATTCTTCGCGGCCGGGATCACC
This sequence comes from Anaerolineales bacterium, assembly GCA_036833655.1. Classification (GTDB taxonomy): domain Bacteria; phylum Chloroflexota; class Anaerolineae; order Anaerolineales; family Villigracilaceae; genus Defluviilinea. The sequence continues at coordinate 943 of DAITPI010000419.1, forward strand.
CTCCTATTCCTGAGTATCGTTAGTCCCCGGAAAAGTGGCATGCCCGGCTGGAAGCTCGGCGCGCCGTTGCTGCTGTTTCTGGTCGCCTTCGGGATCGATGGCAGTAATTCCTATCTCTATCTCCTGAAGCAGACAACCGGAGGCGTGCTGGCAAACATTCCCAACCTGTATATTCCCAACAACACCTTGCGTCTCTTCACCGGCAGCGGCATGGGCATTGGCCTGGCTTCGGTTCTCTATCCGGCGTTCAATCAGAGCGCCTGGAAACGACAGGATCCCGGCCCGGCATTGAGCTGGAAGAAACTTGGGGCGCTGGTGGGGATCATTGTTTTGGTCGATCTATTGATCCTGACGGAGAGCCCTGTTATCCTTTACCCGATTGCCTTTCTGAGTGTGGTGGGCGTTCTGGCGCTGCTGGTCATGGTCTTCAGCATGCTCTGGATGATGATGATGCGGCAGGAAGGCGAGTACAGCTCCTTACGACAGATGTGGATGCCCTTCCTGGCGGGCACTACGCTGGCATTCCTGATGATCGGCGCAGTGGACCTGCTGCGTTTCAAGTTGACGGGAACCTGGGGAGGCTTTCCCCTGGGCTGATTTTGGACTCGCGCGCAGCGGAGCCGGAGGCGTTGTCGAAGCGTCTGCGTGGTCGCCAGGCGCCCTTCGGCTGCACTGCCTACTTTCGTTCGTCGTCCCGCTCACGGCGAGAACCCGGAGGAATCATGGACTTAATGACTGGAATCTTCACCGCATTCGGCCTCTCGGCATCTGCCGGGCTTAATGCTTATATACCGCTGCTGCTGGTCGGGCTGCTGGCGCGTTATACGGAGCTCATCAAGCTCAACCAGCCGTGGGATACGCTCGCCAACCCGTGGATCATCCTTCTGCTGTGTGTGCTGGTCATCATCGAAATGCTGGCAGACAAGATCCCGGCGGTCAACCATATCAACGACCTGATCCAGACCCTGATCCGCCCCGCGGCGGGCGCAATCGCTTTTGCCGCCAGCGCCAACGTAGTGACAGACGTCAGCCCGGTGCTGGCGCTGGCAGCCGGTTTGCTGGTGGCAGGGACCGTCCACGTGGCAAAAGCCGGGGCGGTGCGCCCGATGGTCACGGCAACCACTGGCGGGGCGGGAAATATCCCGGTTTCAATAGCAGAGGATGTGGTCTCCACCGTCTTATCGCTGCTGGCGATCGTAACTCCTGTCATCGTAGGTACACTGCTGATTATTTTTGCTGCGTTCATCGTCTACTGGCTGTACCGGCGCGCCAACCGGCATGTGACCTGATATAATTCGCCCATCGTAGCACGTTAGTCCGTCATCATTTGGAGGAACACATGGAAACACCGCCGATCACCCCCGCTCCTGAGGCGCCGAAGAAATCCAACACCACGCTGATCATCGCTGGCGTAGCCGCCGTCGTATTGTGTTGTTGCTGTATTGGTGCAGTACTGCTCTGGCAGTACGGCGACCAGATCTTGCGGTCGCTAGGCATGTAATCAAATTGAACGTAACAGACCTCCGGGCTAGCCCGGAGGTCTGTCGTTTAAGAAGAGCTCCTTCAATTCCTGTAGTCCTTCTTGAGCCCCGCGTTTTACTTCTTCCGTCAAACCCAGCCGCTCGAACTCATCCTCATCCAGGACCGTCTGTTTGCCATCTACAGAGACCCACAGATCGAGGGCGAGATCCACGTAAGAGACTACGCCATCTTCGAGGGTAGCCGGCATGCCGATATTGCAGTACCAGCCTTTGACCTTCCCGTCGTCGCGATCGTGGATCACAAAGATGTTGTACCAGCGATCCGTGTAATAGTATTCCACGAAACGATCATTTGTCTTGAAAACGACATCCATGAATTCCATGTCAGCCCGGTCAAAGAATGCTTCCAGCACGATCGAATGGTCATCGCGACTCAATAAGACGCCCCCATATTCGTAGGTCACTTCGCCAGCGGGATTCTTTTTCTGAACTCGAATCCGCGGGACTGCTTCGCCTGGCTTCATGCGAGACATTCTACCCTAAGCCGTACCTCGAGCCTGTCCCCCACTTTCGGCGGGCGCGGGAGATAGACGTAGATGCCGTTGTCCAGCGTGACTTTGAAGCGATCCTGCTGGAAGATGACGTCCGTCACAATCCCTTCCACGGAGTTGCCATCCCTCTCCACCGGGAGCGGGCGCGCCAGCAAATGGACCGTCTCTCCCCGTTGATGTCGGTGATCACACTCGACCGCCAGCTCGCCAAGCCGGGTCTTTGCCCGGGCGTTGCCGAGATAAGCCCCCTCGAGCAGATTCCCCAGCCCCAGAAACGCCGCCACAAATGCCGAGCCGGGACTCGCCCATACGTCCGCGGACGTGCCTGCACGGACGATCTCTCCATCGTGCAGGATCAGGATCCGGTCGGCAATGGCAAAGGCCTCCTCCTGGTCGTGCGTAACGTAGATGGCGGGAATCTCGGTGCGGTGCAGGATGGACCGCAGCTCATTGAGCAGATCTTCGCGCAGTGCCCGGTCCAGGGCGCCGAGTGGCTCGTCGAACATCAGCAGGCGTGGACGGATTGCCAGGGCACGCGCCAGGGCGACGCGCTGCTGCTCTCCGCCCGAAAGGTCGGTCACCGCGCGGTCGCCAAACCCCTCCAGGCTCACCAACTCCAGTGAATTGGCTACACGCTCCGCAATCTCCACCGGTGGCAGACGGCGCATCTTCAGTCCGAAGGCAACGTTCTCGTTGACGGTCAGGTGCGGGAACAAGGCGTAGTCCTGAAAGACCAGGCCAAAATCTCGCAGGTGCGGCGGCGTGGACGTAATGTCATTTCCATCGAAGAAAACCGATCCCGATTTCGGCTCCTCGAGGCCGGCGATGATCCGCAGCAGGGTGGACTTGCCACTCCCGGAAGCGCCGAGTAAACAGATCGTCTCCCCGGTATCTACACCGAACGAGATATCTCTCAGCAAGGGCTTGCCCTCGTAATCCTTGAAAATGTGTCGGACCTCGAGCATCAGAACTCTCCCGTTCCGGGTAGACGGAATTTTTCGATCAGCAGGATGCTGGCAATGGTGAGCAGCATCAGGATACTTGCCATCGCCATTGCCTGCCCGTAGTTCAAGCCACCGGGCTGGGAGAGAAAACGCTCGATAGCGACCGGGATGGTGGGATGCTCGGGTCGTGCGATCAGCAACGTCGCGCCAAACTCTCCCAGCGAGATGGTAAAAGCGAAGGTCGCCGCAGTGAGGGTCGCGCGGCGCAGGGCGGC
>DAITPI010000420.1:0-4187 GCA_036833655.1 Anaerolineales bacterium
CCGCAGATTGGGTCCGGCGAGGGCGTAGCTAAAGCCTGTCTCGGTGGTCGAGCTGACACGAACAAAGTAATACCAGGCAAACGCAATTGCCCCGAGGACGAGAGGTATTCCAAGTGCCAGCAGCGTTGTGAGAAGTCTAGTTAATGCTCCTCGGTGGGTGGTGAATAACCAGAGAACGATGATCAGTGCCAGGAAAGCCACCGGAAACACCAGGATGGACCGGGTGCCCACGGCGAGCGACAGAAATACGCCTGCCAGTACAAGTTTCCATTTAGATGGAGCCGGGCGGTCTAGCGCCGTAAGCGCCAGGAATGTTCCTGTAATGAAAAAGAACTGTCCCCCGGCGATGGCGGTCTCATAGATCTTTGGCTGGCTGAGCAGCCACAACGCCGGGTTCGCAAGGCCCGCAACGAACAGGGACAGGATTACCATCCAGCGGGGAACCTCGGGGAAGAAGCGCTCGCGTAGATACATGATCCACAGGAACAATGCAAAGAATATCCCGCATAGGAAGGCGAACAGCAAATAGCCATCCGTGAATGTTCCAGAAACCAGTGGCTCCGCGAGCGCCAGCAGGAGCGCCGGCGCGGGTCCCCAGTACAGGTAGAACTCGCCGTTGTAAAGCGCCAGGTCCAGCGGCGCCTTGACCCCCTCCCGGGCGGCCGGATCATACGGATTGGCTAAGGCGAGCAGAGCGGGATCGGGGCGGAGAGACAGGGCGAGCTCGCCCTGCCGGAAAGCTGTCCCCAGCAAGGCGTAGTAATTCGACGTTGCCTCCCGGCTGACGGTGAGGAACCATACATAAATGGCGATCACCACCAGCAGGGCAGGCAAGGCAAAGAGATCGCTCTCCAGATTCTTCTCACTTGTCTCGGCTTTTTTCCATGGCAGTGCGGGGACTGCAAGGACAAGCAAACCAAGAAGCAGCAGCGCGATCCGCCCTTTGTTCCAGCCGGCGTGAAGCTCAAGCGCCTCCGAGAAGAGTGCCGTTCCGACGATCAGCAGACCTGTGACGAGGAAAACCGATATCCGTTTGGTGCGCTGCATTTCTGATCTATGCCGGAGTAAAGAGCTCAAATGAATTTCAGGCGCCGCGCCGCGAAGAGGACCATGCGCAGTAACAGGGCACCGTGTCTCCAGCGAGAGATGTTCGTGGAGCCATAGGTGCGCTCGCGGTAACGGATCGGTAGGTCGATGATCTTGCGGTTGAGCTTGGCGGCACCAAAGATCAGGTCATAATCGCCGAACGGGTCGAAATCGCCGAAGTAGGAACGGTTGCGGGCGATCTGCTCATAGTCCTTCTTCCACAGGACCTTTGTACCGCACAACGTGTCCTTGATGGGCTGCCCGAGCAGCCAGGAGAACGCCAGGCTGAAGAATTTGTTGCCCAGGAAGTTCAGGGTCCGCATGGCTTCCTTCTCCATCGGATAGACCAGGCGCACGCCGTTGATGAACTCGCCCTTGCCGGAGACCAATGCTTCATAAAAGCGCGGCAGGTCCTCGGGCGGGACGGTCAGGTCCGCATCCAGGATCATCAGGACGTTGCCCTTCGCCCGTGCGAAGCCCAGGCGCACCGCGTCCGCTTTGCCGATGCCGGTTTGTCGCAGGAGCAGGCTGGGGGTAGCGGGATGCGCGGCGATCGCCCGCTCGATGGCGCCGTAGGTGTCGTCCTTCGAGTGGCCCTCGACGAAGACCAGCTCCGTTTCGCGACCCATCTGCGGGGTCCGCGCAAAGATGGCGCGGATGTTGCCCGATTCGTTGCGCGCCGGGACGATCACCGACACGATTGGGTCGGGCGCGCGTTCCGGCTCGGGACGCGCGATCACGACGTTGGAAAGTGCCAGCTCGAAAAAGGGCCACAGCCGGACAAGGAAACGGTTCGCAAGCCCACCAAGCGGCAGGGGCCAGAGGATCTCCTGAGTACCGCGGATGGTCTCGAAATTTGCCAGGCGCAGCAGCGCATGGATATCTTCGCGCGTCAGCCAGTTCTGATACAGGTTCTGGCTCGCCAGGTTCAGGCTGCGTGCCAGTCCCAACGGGAGTTGCCACAACCGGCTATAGAAGTTCAGGATCAGGCGCGTGTGAGGTGCACACAGCGGCTTCAATTGCTCGAAGACTCTCTGCACATCCCACAGATCGTTCACCAGGTCCGATAGAATGATGACATCGAACTTCTCGTCCAGGCTAGAGAGATCGTGTGCGTCGCCGAGGATGAATTCCAGATCCGGATGGCGCTCGCGAGCGCGGCGGAGCATCTCCTCGGAAAAATCAACGCCTACACCACGGGCTGGCTGGAGCGAGGCGAGCAGGTCCCCCTCGGCGCAGCCCACTTCGAGGACCCTTTGATGGGGGCTGACATGGAAGCGATAGATTTCCTGCAGGCGCTCGTGATACCAGCGACCCATCCCGCGCCAGGAAGTTCGTTTCCGGGCGATGGCATCCCAGTGGGCGATGCGCTGCTGTTGGTATGAAATTGCTGCTGAATCGGAGAATGAGGCAGGTTGCATAGCGGTACGATTGTACGTGGAGAAGGAAGGATTGAGAAGGTGGCTTGTGCTATACTGCAACAGCCTGCCGCAGGCACCTATCCATTCGTACACCCAATCCCTGTCCATCTCTTAATTGTTATAAAATAAGCCCATGAATGGAACCAATCGCTCTTCCATCAAGCCCGGCATGACAGTACTGATCGTCCTGAAACAGGATCAGCGGACAGGCAAGCTCACCCGCGGCATTGTGAAGGACATCCTGACAAAATCATCCACGCATCCACATGGGATCAAGGTCCGGTTGGAGAGCGGCGCGGTGGGGCGCGTGAAGCAGATCCTTGAAGACCAGGATGCCTAGAGTCTCCAGAAAATGACCATAACCAAAAAGCTGTTCCTCTGCGCCAGTATTCTCCTGCTTCTGGTCTCGTGCATGCCAGCATTGCCAACGCCCACGCCCATCCCCCCACTCGATCCCAATGCCATCAATCTCTACATAGCACAGACTGCCGATGCCGCATCTTTGCAGACCATGGAAGCCATGCCCCCGGCGACGGCAACACCCACGGTGACGCTGACGCCGCGCAGCACGTTTACCCCGGAGTCCACCTTCACTCCCATCCCAACCTTTTTCTATCCCACCCCGACGCCTGTCCTGCGGCAGCAATATTTCCGGCTGAAACACGATAACCAGCTCGCGATGTACGAGTATAAGTCCCGGACCGTCGACGAGAATTCGGAGGGGATGCGCAACCAGGCGCCCGAAATCGTGACCCTGTTCCTGCAGCCCAAGACGACCTCCGGCACCGGGCGGACGACGGTGAACGGCGGCTGGGAAGTGTTCATTGACCAGCTGAACAACAACGAGCGGTCGAAATTGAACTACCTTAAGTCTGACATATCTGCCCTGTTCAACACGGCCGGTTTTCCGCAAATGGAAAGCCTCACCATGGGGGGCAATATCGTCACCCTCGATCAAATCCAGGGCGGCTGGGCTCGGGTCCATACGCTGGATTACGGCAGTCCGCCGAACGCGGAGACGGTCAATTACTTTACGAGGCCCGACCTGGTCCACAAGTTCGTGGTGGTCGGCTGGAAGCGCTCGACAAAGAGCACGATCATTGTCAACCCACCCAAGGGAGATGTTTATTATCCGCTGGTCAGCCGGCGCCCCGTCTGGGTCCAGATGGAACGTCTGGAAGCATTTCCTATCCTGCCGATGGAGGTTACCGTGGATAAGGATCTCTACATCCAGCCGACGCCAGGACCCAAGGTCGAAGAGACAGACCATCAGCTGTCCGCCGGGAATACGGCCAAGATCCTGGAATATTTTCCTTCGGGTTCCAATGTCTGGGGCAGAATAGGTCGAGATAAGTGGATCCCTCTCATTCTGTACCCTGAGTACCTTACGTCCTGGCGGATGGAAACGATGCCGCCCCCTCCGTAACCCGCGAGGTGCACCATGGCCGACGCCACTTCTCTGCGTGTTCGGTATGTTGTCTTTCACAGGCCGGGTCCTAACTGGCAGCCTGGCGCGGACTTTCGCGAACAGCCCGGGGTCGCTGCCCATGTCCAGCATTACTGGAAGCTTCACGAGCAGGGGAAACTTGAGCTGGGCGGGCCGTTCCTCTTGCAGGATGCTGGCGGCATGATGATCCCTACGCGGGATGTCTCGCGCGAAGAGATGGAGGCATTTGCCGC
>DAITPI010000421.1:0-4179 GCA_036833655.1 Anaerolineales bacterium
CGGCTCCGTCCATTTTTCCTCTGAAACGAACGCAGGTGATTTGTTTTTTGCAGCAGGAGCTGCTCCAGCGATCCCAGAAGTATAATCAGCGGCAATGACAAGGGCTCAAAGGATCACCCTTGGCTGTTTGTCCTTGCTGGTGTGTGGGATCTGGTTAGTGGTGCTGTATGGTGCTTCACGTTCCTACCAGACCTGGAGCCAGCAGCCGTTGGGTCCCACCCTGGCATACCCGACGCCATGGAGGCTTCCCGCCACCTGGACCGCGCCGCCCTCTGCCTCGCAGCCAACCCTGACGCCAGCGCCTTCGTTCCTCGCCGTAACGGATACCCCGGCATCTCCCTTCCTGGCTTGCAACGATCTCCCGGCGATGACCCTTCTAGCGATCGGGACGGACGTCCGCCCCGGCGAGCACCGCTACGGGTTGACAGACGTGATGCGCCTCGTCCGCGTGGATTTCCGCGGGCAGCGTGTCACCACACTGGAGTTTCCACGTGACCTGTGGGTGAAGATTCCAGGCATCGAGCAAAATCTGAAGACCGACCACCAGAAGCTCAACACCGCTTACGCGTACGGCAGTCCCGATCATGGACCGGGCCTCCTGGCGCGCACCCTCGACCTGAATTTTGGCGTGCGAGCGGATCATTATATCGTCGCCAATATGGATGTATTTGTGGAGGTCATCGACGCGCTGGGCGGGCTCGATGTGGTGATCCCCGCGGGCGGCATCGACGGGCGCACCTCCACCGATCGCAGCGCGCGGCTGGTCTTCCTCGAGGGCCCGCAGCACCTCAACGGTGAGCAGGCGTTGACCCTGGCGCGCATGCGTAAGGTCAGCGTTTTCGAGCGCGCCGAGCACCAGAATATGGTGATGTGCGCCTTGCGCAAAAAGATCGAAAGCCCCGAGATAATTTTACGTTTGCCAGCAATTATCGACTCATTTCTGGATAACATCCAGACCGACCTGACGCCGGAGCAGATCAGCCAACTGGCATGCCTGGGCACGCAGATGCCGCGCAGTAATGTCGTGTTTGCCGCGTTTCCACGCCAGCTTTTCAAGTCTGCGGAGGCCTATGACCCGGTGCTCGAGCAGAAGGTTTTTATCTGGCAGGCGGATTTCAATCGTTTGCGCGGCTACGTGTCGGAGTTCCAGGCGGGGACATGGCCATCCACCTCGCCCTTCGAGACTCCCGAAGCAGAAACCGGTGGGTGCGAATAGCAGCATCCACACGTTCACAGCTCACACACAGACTATATCGTGATTTCGATTTCCCGGAGGTAATATGCAATTCGGCGTTCACATCTTCCCTACGGAGCACTCTATTCAACCGGCTGAGCTGGCGCGCGCAGCAGAAGAGGGCGGCATTGACTCGGTCTGGTTCTCGGAGCATACGCACATCCCGGTCCGCTTCCTGAACTCGCCGGGCCGCGGACCCACACTGCCAGCCTACTACTGGCAGACTTACGATATCTTCATCGCCATGACGCTGGCGGCGGTTGCCACGCAGAGCATCAAGATTGCCAGCGGCGTCGCTCTCGTCGTCGAGCGTGACCCGATCCTCCTCGCCAAGGAGACGGCAACACTGGACCGGATCTCGAATGGGCGTTTTATCTTTGGCGTTGGAGCCGGCTGGCTGGAATCAGAGATGGCGGATCATGGCGTCGACTACCGCACACGTTTTCAGCTGCTGAAAGAGCAAATCCAGGCGATCAAGGCAATTTGGACCACGGAAGAATCCGAGTTCCATGGCAGGTTTGTGAGCTTCGATAAGATGAGGGAGTTCCCGAAGCCTCTGCAACGCCCGCACCCGCCGATCGTGATGGGCGGGTCGGGCGAAAAGGCGATCGAGTGCGCGGCGGAGTTGTGCGACGGCTGGGCTCCCTGGCTGCCCGAGTGGCCGAAGGCACAGGAAGCCATCGCTGCCTTGAAACGGCAGGCTGCAGCGAACGGGCGGGACCCGGATTCGCTGGAAATCTCTGTCTTCGAGAAATCCATCCCGGAGGAGCGAAGGATCGCCGAAATGGAAGCTGCCGGCGTCCGGCGGATCATCCTGACGTTCTCCGGGCAGAGCCGCGAAGAAGCGCTCCCGGCGCTCGATCGATTGGCTAAGATCAACCAGCGGTAGGAATCAATGCTGGCAGTTGGGGCAGTAGAACGTATTCCGCCCACCGATCCGCGTGTACGCAATTCGTGCCCCACAACGCGGACAGGGCTCTCCGGACTTTTCGAAGATATGGCGGCGATGGAGCGCGTCGCCTTTGCGCCCGAACAGGTCGCGCTGCGTGCCGCGCAGAGCAATCCCTTCATGCAGGACTCGTACGATCGCGGCGTGCAAGCGGGTCAGCTCCTCTGGCGTTAGCGACGCTGCCGGGCGACGCGGGTCGATTTCCGCCAGCCACAGGCTCTCATCGGTATCGCGGTTCCCCAGCCCGGCAAGGATCCGCTGGTTCAAGAGGGTGCTTTTGAGCACGCCGCGCCGCCGCGAGAGCTGGCGCGCAAGGGTCTCGACATCAAAGCCTGGGTCCAGTGCTTCGGGCCCGAGGGACTGGAGGTCCAACCCCTGCGCGAGCACATCGGGTGCTCCGACCGCGGTGCGCGCATAGCCGAGCTTGTCGATGAAGCGCAGGTCTTCGTCGCGATCCAGGCGCCAGATGACCACGGTTTCGGGCAGACGCAGCTGCGCCGCCGGGACGAGAGCTATCGTGCCCCAGAGGGCTAAATGGAGCGAGAGCACCAGGTCCCCGGAGAGCGGCAACAAGATGTATTTTGCGCGCCGGCGCGCATCCAGTACGGTCCGATCCGTCAGCAGGTCCGTGAATTCTTCCACCGTCGGAAAACGCACAGCGGCGGGCTGGAGCACCTCGGCGCTGAGGATTGTCCGCCCCACTACCGCTTCGCGCAGGTCGCGAACTAACGTTTCAACTTCCGGCACTTCTGCCATTTAACAATTTTATCAAGGTTATCCTGATGGGAGGCCCCGGCGAATCGCATGCCTGTCAGCTCTAAAACAAGACTTGTCCAGCGTATTTCCGAGGGCGTTTCTGTCCGCAGGACGATTACGCCTGTGTTAGACTCATCCGGCTATGCCATTCCTCAACAGACTCAAAACTCTTTACAACGAATATCCACGCCAGTTCTGGCTGATGATCACGGGGATTATCTTCGCCACCGCGGGCGGCAGTATGATCTGGCCGTTCCTCTTGATCTATGCCAGCGGAAAACTGGGCCTGCCGCTCAGCACGGTAGCCGCACTGATATCGATCAATGCCGGGACCGGGCTGCTCTCCTCGTTCATTGCGGGCACGCTCGCAGACAAGATCGGCCGTAAAGTGGTGATGAACTTCAGCCTCACCATGACCGGCATCACCTACCTGCTGCTCATGCGCGCCGAAACATATCCGCAATTCGTGGGGCTGATGATCATGATCGGGCTCTCGAACCCTCTCTATCAGGTGGGAGCCGATGCGATGCTCGCCGATATGATCCCCACTGAAAAACGGACCGATGCATTTGCCATCAACCGCATTGCCAATAACGCGGCCTTCGCGCTGGGTCCTGCTGTAGGCGGCTTTCTGGCGACCCGCTCCTACGACCTTGCGTTCTACGGAGCAGGGGCGGGATTTCTCATTTACAGCGGGCTGCTTTTCTTTCTTGCGCACGAGACCCTCAACCGGCAAAACAAGCCAAAGCATTCTCCCCTGCGGCTCAGCCCCAGCATTTCGCTAAGACGGATCGTCGCGCCGTTCAAGCCCAGACCCGTAGACCGACCGGGCATGGTGATCTCCGAAGCCACATCCCAGGACGACGGCTACCGACGTGTGTTCCAGGACCGCAACTACGTGACGTTTGTGGGTGTGGTCAGCCTGGGGCTGATCGCGCCCACAATGCTCTGGATTCTGATGCCGGTATACGCAAAAACGAACTACCGTCTCCCGGAAGCGCTTTATGGCTGGATCCCCACCACTAATGCGCTGATGTGTGTCTTCGTGCAGTACTGGGTTACCAGCATTACCAGGCGCCGCCCGACGCTCTCTGTGCTCAGCGCGGGTATGCTCATCTACTCCATCGGTGTCGGCAGCGTTGCGTTGATGAGCAGCTTCTGGGGTTTCTGGCTAAGCATGGTCATCCTGACGTTTGGCGAGCTTACGCTTGTCCCTACCGCCAGCAAATATGTTGCCGAT
>DAITPI010000422.1:0-4177 GCA_036833655.1 Anaerolineales bacterium
CACGCCAGACAGCATCCACCCGAAGCGCTGCGAGAGCCATCGAACCAGTGCAATCGCAATAGCAAGCCCAATGAGGAATACAAAAAAAATGCTGAAGCGTGGTGGCGGCGCTGCCGTCAGCAGAGGCTCCTCGAGGAAGTAACGTGATAGCGCAATGAGCGCCGGTAATCCGGAGATGATCAGCAGCGCGATGGAGTTTTGAGGCAGGCGCCAGCCGGAAGATTCGGCGCTGTCCCGGGATGTGATGAACCACGTCAGGACGACCAGTCCCAGCGTGAGGGAGGGCAGCCAGAAATCAAACGAGCGGAGCGGGACCAGCGGCTGGAACCAGTAGACCGCCAGGATGCTGAACGCCAGCAACAGGTAGGTTCGCCGCGTATTGCCGGGGCGCGCAAAATAGGTCAGTGCGCCGATCAGCAGCGAGGTAACGATGGAAGCGCCGACCTGCAAGAGTCCCATTAATCTGCCCGCTCATTCCGGATGGAACGATTGCCCGTAATCAGAAAGGACACCATATGTGCCTGTCCGGCTTCCAAAAAAACTTCGTGCACTTTGTGTTGAGAATTTAGCGGACCCCGCAGACCAGCCACTCTCCACCTTCCTGGACCACCTGATAGGTGCGCACAGAGAGGTCGAGCTCCTGGTCTTCATTGTTATAGGTGGCGACGATATTGCCCTTGCAGAGGACGAGTGCCGTATCCCCATCTGTGCCGGTCTGTTCACAGGCGACTCCCTCGAGCCGCGCGGTGACCGCCTGAAACGAATCTAGCTCGAGAAGCGCGTCATCCTCCCACTCACCGCAGGAAAGCGTGGAAAGACGATCTGCATCTTTTGCCACCAGAGCGTTGAGATAGTCTTCCACTGCTTTTGCAGGGGCATCCTGGTTACCCGCGGAACAGGCTGTCCACACGAGAGCAGCCACGATCACGGTGAGTACGATCAGGGAAAATTTGCGCACGAAGGCCTCCTTGGGAGTAGATCGAACTGAGATTATATGCGTAGCATTTTGATCCTGCAAGCAAGAACGATGGACGGGAGTGTCTAGTTTCGTGGGCTTGTCCGAGGATCTCAGCACGGAGCACACAGAGACCACCGAGAAAAACCCGAAGAAAGCTCCGTGCGCTCTGTGTTCTCTGTGGTAAACATGTCTTCGCCCATCCTTGTTGGACGCTCCCCGATGGACAACGCCGGACAGCTGCCCGGCGTTGCTTTCAACCTGCAGATCCCATAATTGGAAATTAATGGCAGGTACCGCTGCCCCGGTCGGTGAACGTGGAGCCGGCCGCCGGGATAAACTCCCAGTCGTAGCCAGTTTCATACAGGGTCACTTTCAAGACGCCATAACTCGTATTATCGCGCACTTCCGTTGTGGGCAACGGGGGATCGAAGCCATAGAGACTTCTGCCCCCCGTTCCTACCACGATCTCCCGTAGACCCTGTGGGTCGGGCTGACCATCTCCGTCCATGGGCGCAAAGCGCTCGTAGCTGTGCTCGTGTCCGTTGAGCACCAGTTCCGCGCCTGCCTCATAGAACGATCTCCATAGAACTCGGACAGTCCGATCGTTGCCATGCACAGCGCCCGAGGACCAGCGCGGCGTATGCCAGTATGCCAGCACGCACTGGCGTGGGTTTGCTGCCAGATCCTGCTGGAGCCATTGCACCTGGGCGCTCTCCTCGGATACATCGATTTCCGAATTCAGGGCGTAGATGCGCCAGTTGCCAAGGTCATACGCATAATAAGGGGCGATGTTCTTGAAATACTCAAAGTACCCGCTGGCATTTGGGGTGCCATACTCATGGTTGCCAGGCACTGGCCTGGTGCGATCCTTGTGCCGTCCCCAGGTGGGGTCATAGCAGCGGAGATACTGATCCACTGTGCCCGCATCGTAGGCGTTATCGCCGGTCGTGAACACCGTGCCGGGGATCTGATCCAGCAGTTGTGCGGTCAGTTCGTCATTGTCGTTATCGCACAGGGAAATATCGCCCGCACCCACAAGAACGTGCGGCTCGGCGGAGGCGGTCGCGGCCGCGGTCGGAGTCGACGGCCCAGCCCTCCCGAGCGCAACCTCCAGCTCGGGTGGGTGATTGCCCTCGCGCGAGGAGAAGACCAGGGCATCGCCGCTATCTGCCACGAACACGAAGCTGACCTGCCCGTCCTGTGTCACCGCAGGAGTTACATCATATTCCACCCACGTGTCGCCGCCGATGCGATCTTTGTTATCCAGTGCCTCCCCTGTTTGGGCAGGTCGCGTGTCCCAGGTCATCTCAGATTCCGTCCAGGTGGAGGCGCTCGGGTAGACCATCGGACCGTCGGTAGAACCGGTCGTTACATAGATCCGCAGCCGTGCACTCTCGACCACGCCGGAGATCCCTGTCAGGGTGAAGCGGACGAACGCTTCCTGCTGCCCGTCGCCCCCGCCGTCCGACCGGAGTGTGTCATCAGCTCCGTTGTTCTCGCCCGGGTTGGCTTCGTCCACCCAGGTATCCGCCTCTGCGATAAAGGCGAGAGATGGTTCTGAGTCTGAGGATGCCGATGTTGCTGTAGGAACAGGTGTATTGGGAATGGGAGCCGAGGTGGTCGCCGTGGGCGTTGCAGCAGGAGGTGCCGGCGGCATGCAGCTGACAAGAGGCGAAACCATGAGCATTAGAACGAGCAAAAATACGACGCGAGAAATACTATTCATTTTTCGAACCCCCGTGCAAAAGAAACCCTTCCTGCCAAAAGTCATTCTGTCCTCCAGACGTGGCGGCAAATACCCTGCTAGAACCTGTACAGCGTGCGGCGGGCTAGAATCATTGTTTTGGCAACAGGAGCGTGATGGAGTGACGGTGTTTCACAAAACTGGATTCCACTCATCCCCGGGTATATCTTCCTGAGTTTAGCTGCTTCAACTGAGAGCAGAATTAATGCTATGCCTGAAACGACCGAATCCTGGTTCTATTCTACCTGGCAGCGTGAAGATCTTGTGGAGTGGCTAATTATCCACGCACAAAATAAACGATCGCGATGATGACCCCGATCGTTACCACTGTCCAGCGCAGCGAGGAAGGCTTGATGCGGCCCGCCAGCCGGCCCCCCAGCACGCCGCCAAGCAGAGCACCCACCGCCATTACCAGCGCCGCGGACCAGACGACCTGCCCCGAGAACAGGAAGAAGATCGCAGCAGCCACGTTGACGGCAAATGCGACTGCCTGTTTGAGGGCGTTGAGGCGCGTCAGCGAATCCTCCAGGGTCAGTCCCAGGGCCGAGAGCACGATCACGCTCAAGCCCGCGCCAAAGTAGCCGCCATAGATCGAAGCCAGCCCGACCGGCAACCAGGTCAGCTTCTCGAGACCTCCGCCCTGACCTTCCTTCATCCGCCGTGTCAACCAGGCGCGGACCGGGTCCTGTATGGCGAGCAATACCGAAGCCAGCAAGATGAGATAAGGGACCAGCTCACGAAACAGCCGCTCTCCGGTTTGCAGCAGGAGCAAGCCCCCGAGCACGCCGCCCACGATACTGGCAGGCACGATCAGCCACAGCCGTTTCGTCTGGCCGCGCAGGTCGTTCCACTGGGCGAGGGTGCCACCGAAATAACCGGGACAGAGCGCCACCGTGTTGGTAATGTTCGCCGCGACAGCCGGGACGCCTAAAAAGGTCAGCATCGGGAAGGTGATTAACGTCCCGCCGCCGGCCAGCGCATTGACCGCGCCTGCGGCAACGGCAGCGAACGCGGCGAGCAAATAATCGAGTCCGTTGAGCATAAAGTTTTATTATCCTTAAGTTGATTATAATTTTTCTCTCAAGACGTAATATGTGTTTTTGCCTTTTCCCTCGCGCCGGATCAAGCCTAACTCAATCAATCTATTAAAATCCAGCCGCCTCGTAGGCTTGGCACGCGCTACGAGAGCAGCGTAATCGCGATCGGTAATAAACCCCCTCTGTTTAATGAATTCAAGTATTTTTTCATGAAAAGGCTGCAGTTGATTTCGAGGCGATGCGATCACTTGTGGCAGGACTTTCTCGACCCGCAACAATTCGTCAATAATGCCACCTGTAAAATATTCTAGCCAGAGAGTGAAATCAATTTGCTCTACAATGTCATAGTAGTTACCTCTCAAACCGACGATTTCAAAATAGCGGGTCACGTTCTGATTATAGTAATTTTCAAAACTGAAGAGGTTGAACGTATTCAGT
>DAITPI010000423.1:0-4174 GCA_036833655.1 Anaerolineales bacterium
GTGGCTCACATGGAATGGAGCCTGGAGAATTACCCCGGTGTCCATGATCTGGTCGAGTACGAAGCCCGGCTCAATTATCTGATCCCAAAATACGAAGACCCGATTCTATGCACCTATGACCTCGCGAAATTCAGCGCAGAGGTGGTTATGGATGTCCTGCGCGTGCACCCGATGGTGATCATGGGAGGCATCCTGCACGAGAACCCCTTCTATACTCCGCCGGATGAATTCCTGCAGGAGCTGCACCAGCGTGCCGACAGCCATGCAGCAGACTGATATGCTGCTCCACGAGCAGCCCGTTTCGCGCGCAGTCTTGCGAGACCTCATCGCGATCTCGAGCCTGCCAGGTCTTTGGATGTACCGATCCTCCTCTGAAATTGCCTCCGGCTTAGCCGGCGTGCTGACCAGTACGCTCGATCTCGATCTTGTCTACCTCGTCTTTCCAGGCGCCCGGGAGGCTGGCAAAATCGAAGTATCCTATGCAAGGAAGGGCGATCTGGGCACGGAAACTACCCGGCAGATTGGAAAGCTGCTCGAGCCCATTCTTGCAAAACCGGAAGCGGAAGACCAAGCCGTCATGATCTCCAACCCGCTGGGCGATGGGGTGCTGCGCGCGGCAATCATGTCGATTGGACTCACGGAGTCGCAGGGATGCATGGTTGCTGCCTCCCGGAAAAGTTCCTTCCCCGATGAATCCGATCTGTTGCTCATGCGAGTAGCGGCCAATCAGGCTGCCGTCATCCTGCGGCAGAAGCAGGTGGAGGAGGAGCTACGTCAGAAGCAGCAGGAGCTGACAGATTTCTTCGAGAACGCCAGCGAAGGGCTGCACTGGGTCGGACCGGACGGTGCCATCCTCTGGGCGAACCAGGCGGAGCTCGATATGCTGGGCTACACGCGTGAGGAATACATCGGTCACAAATTTGACGAGTTCCATGCCGATTCGGTCATCGCCGAAGATATCATTCGGCGCCTGCTCAATTTCCAGCCGGTGCAGGACTATGAGGCACGTCTGCGATGCAAGGATGGTTCAGTCAGACATGTGCTGATTAATTCATCAGTCTATCGCGAAAACGGCAGGTTCATCCATACCCGCTGCTTCACCCGCGATATTACAGAGCGCAAACACATGGAGGAGGTGCTGCGCCGCGCCTATGACGAGACCGAAATGCGGGTTGAGTTCCGCACCAAGGAGCTGTCCGCGGCGATCGAGGCGCTCAAAGAGGAGATCGCCAGTCGCCAGCGTGCCCAGGCAGAAGTCGCCGAGCTACGTGGCCGTCTCACGGAAAGCCGTGAGGCAGAGCGTCTTTTCCTGGCTCAGGAGCTGCACGACGGTCCCATCCAGGACCTGTTTGCCCTCTCCTATGATTTGACATCGCTTCTCGAAAGGACTCAGCTCACGGAACTCAAATCTGCCCAGGATGCTGTGATGCGTGTCGTCGGGACCCTGCGCCAGCTGTGCGAAGTATTGCGCCCATCCACCCTGATCTCGCATGGTCTTGAGAAAGCCATCCAGTCCCATCTGGAGCAGTTCAAGCAACAGTATCCCGCCTACAGGGTACAGGCGGAATTGAGGCAGGATGGCATACTGCCTGAGCGGATCAGCCTGGCGCTCTTCCGCATCTACCAGCAGGCGCTTGCAAACATCGTCCGCCACGCGCAGGCAGATGAGATCTTTGTGGGCTTCCAGGTGCAGGACGGCTATGCTCTACTGGAGATCCGTGACAACGGGCGCGGGTTCATCGTTCCCGGCAACTGGCTGGATTTTGCCCGGCAGGGCCATCTGGGATTGATCGGCGGCTTTGAACGCGCGGAGGCAGTAGGGGGGAGAGTTACAGTCACGTCAGCTCCCGGAAGAGGGACGCAGATCCAGGTACGCGTGCCATTGATTGCGCAGGCTGCATAAGTCTTAACTGTGGAAGGCGATGCCAATCGCGTCGCCTTGTCGTTCACCATGATCGAAATCAGACTGCTCGGACCCGCCGATTCCCTCGTTCTCAGCAACGTTGCCGAGGAGGTCTTTGATGACCCCATCATCGAAGCCTCCGCGCGCGATTTTCTTGCAGACCCGCGTCATCGTCTCGTGGTGGCTATGGATGGTGCTCTTGTGGTCGGTTTCGTAAGCGCGGTCGTCTACCTGCACCCGGACAAAGCTGCGCCTGAGCTCTGGATCAATGAGATTGGCGTGGCGCCGGCTCACCAGCGCCAGGGAATTGGCAAGCGCCTTCTGCAAGCAATATTGCAGCATGCCAGGGAGGCAGGCTGCCTAGAGGCATGGGTCCTCACTGACCGCAAAAACACGGCCGCGATGGGTATGTATGAATCTGTTGGTGGGTTTGAAACACTTCCAGATCCCACGATGTTTACATTTCCACTCTTAGGAGGTTGAGGTCGCTGAGCGGAGTGAGAGCGCGTCTTTCGCTCGAACGAAGTCGAAGCGCACATCCCAATCTTGCATAGACCAAGTTCGATTGACACACTTGAACCAGCATTTGGCGACAGGCTTTGACGAGTCCCAGGCATCCTCCCGTGCGCACTCATTTTTCGATACTGCCGTCATTGAATGTCACGCCGCCGAGGCGCGAACTACGCTGAATCACGTTTCTTTGCTTCCCGACACTTTCTCTCAGCCCGAACGATCTCATGAATGGTATCAAAGTCCCCTCGAATTAAGGCGGCCTTCTTGGCGCGACTCCAGCCCTTGATCTGGCGCTCCTGGCATAAAGCCTCATCGAGAGTCTCCACCTCTTCACTCCAAACAAGTTCCACAGGCCGGCGGCGAAAGGTGTATGCAGTCGGGCTTAATCCTTCCTGGTGCTCAAATAGCCTGCGGTTAAGATCGTTGGCACTTCCCGTGTAGTAAGAACCATCTGAGCACAGCAAGATATAGACAGTATAAGGCATATGATCTCACCCTCTTATACAGTGGATGTTGCAAAGAAAACAATGCAAGGTAATCGAACTTGAGCAAGTAGGAGAGCCTTCGACTTTGTGGCGTCCTGCGCTTGCAGGACGCCACTCCGCTCAGGCACCTATTCTTCCCCCGCCAGCAGCTTAATCCTCTCCCAGGGCTTCAGTTTCTCATCTTCTGCCATGAGCGTCCTGAGCTCATACATTTCATCACGCAGGGCAGCGGCCCGCTCGAACTCCAGGTTCTTGGCAGCTTCTTTCATCTGCTTTTCCAGCTCGTTCAGAATCTTCTGTAGCTCGTTGCGCGGCAAATCAAGGAAGCTCTTGGTCTTGTACTCGCCCCGCATTTCCTTGACAGCCTTCTCGGAGAATTCTTCGGTCAGATCGTGGATCGCCTTGTGAATGCTCACCGGGATGATGCCATTCTCTTCGTTGTATTTCACCTGCTTGGCGCGACGACGGTTGGTCTCGTCGATGGCAAACTTCATCGAGTCGGTGATGCGATCTGCGTACATGATCACGCGCCCCCTGACGTGTCGAGCCGCGCGCCCGATCGTCTGGATCAGGGCCGTGCCGGAGCGCAGGAAGCCTTCCTTGTCCGCGTCGAGGATCGCCACGAGGGAGACCTCGGGCAGGTCGAGCCCCTCGCGCAGCAGGTTAATGCCCACCAGCACGTCGAAGACGCCCAGGCGCAGGTCACGCAGAATGCCCACGCGCTCCAGCGTCTCCACCTCCGAATGCAGATAATGGACTTTCATCCCCAACTCCTGCAGATATTCAGAGAGATCTTCCGCCATCCGCTTGGTAAGCGTGGTGACCAGGACACGCTCACCCCGCTCCACGCGCTCGCGGATCTCCCCGACCAGGTTATCCACCTGCCCGGCGGTCGGACGTACCTCCACTTCCGGATCCACCAGCCCGGTGGGACGGATGATCTGCTCCACCACCTGGTCCGCTTTCGCCATCTCATAGGGTCCAGGTGTGGCGGAAGTATAGATAGTGTGCCCCATCACCTGCTCGAACTCTTCGAATTTAAGGGGTCGGTTGTCCACGGCGCTCGGCAGGCGGAACCCGTATTCGACCAGGGTCTCTTTGCGGGCGCGATCGCCGTTATACATGCCGCGGATCTGTGGAATGCTCATGTGACTCTCGTCGATCACAAGCAGATAATCGCTCGGCAGGAAATCGATCATCGTCCAGGGATGGGTGCCCGGTGCGCGCCCATCGAGGTGACATACGATTCGATACCATGGTGGGCAGAGGCACG
>DAITPI010000424.1:0-4174 GCA_036833655.1 Anaerolineales bacterium
GTCGACCAGCTGCGGCTGGACGATCTGCGCGAATGTGCCTGTATCCATGGCACCACTGCCTCCCCCGCTGCCCCAGTCCCGCACCTGCGGATCGGTGAAGGCCGATTGCGCGGTCGCGGAGGTATACAGCACGGTAGGGCTGGACGGCCAGTAGTTCAGGTTAAGGCCATGGTTCGGGCTAACCAGCGAGGCAAACAGGGCCCCATTGGGCGGGTTCAGGCTCGCCTTTAATTGCTCGATCAGCGCCGGGACGCGTCCATCGGAACAGAACACCTCGGGCGCGACATATTCCGTGAGGTAGTAGGAGTTGACCCAGCCCGTTCCGCCAGCCGGGTTCTGGACCTCCACCCAGGTCGCGCCGTCGGCCGTGGCAGTGGGACCCGTCCGCATGATGTTGACCGCGTTGGCGGGGAACGAGCCCACCGGAGGGTTATTGATCCCCGCCCCCGAACGGATATTCAAGACGTCGCCCGAGGCCACAGCGATGACCGCATACGGCCCCGTCAGTACGACGGGCGCGGAGGTCGGCGTGGGGGTTGGTGTGGAAGTCGGGTGCAGGAAGCCGTACGGCGCGATCAGCGCGCCAAACCAGTACAGACTGCCGTCCGCGCGGCGCGTGGCATAGAGGATGGCTTCCTGCCTGCCATCCTGGCCCCAGCCGGAGACATAGAGCGCCTGCGATTTGCTGCGGTCCAGCCCCATAATCGCGTACGGATCGAGGCCACCCAGCAAGAGGTTCAAATCCTTTGCCGCGTCTGGGGTCAGCGGCGTAGCGCCGAGGTGACGGGTCCGCAGGGACTCGATCGCCTGATCGGGCGTATTGGAAATTCCCTGTGACTCCCAGTAGGCAAACGCGAAGCTCTGATCCATCTTCGACTTGGCAAGATCGAAGTTGCGGGCGTTCAGGGCATCGACAATCGATTGGGTGAAGGCCAGTGGGTCAGGCGCCGGTGTGGAGGTCGGCGTGGGTGTCGGAGTAGACGGAACAGACGGGCTGCCGAAGAGCAGGGTCCACGTCGCGCCGCCGTCGTTCGTCCGGTAGAGGGTCGCGTTGCCATCTATATCTCGCCTGAGCGCCCAGCCGGTCGTCGTGGCGACAAAATCGATCTGGGGGATGTAGCCATCCCCGAGGCTGACATTCGGCGTGATCTGCCGCCAGCTCGCGCCGGAATTGTTGGTCACGTGCAGGAGTCCCGTCTCGCTCACGCTGAAGGCATCGCGCACGGAGATGAAATCGCTGCCAAAGCTGTTCGGCGCGGCAGCCGACGAGACGGTCCAGGTATTGCCGCCGTCGCGGGTCACATACAGGAACAGACTGCGTGCGCCAACACCGGTGCTCATCCAGACCGGCATGACGGCGTCGTTGGCGCCGAAGAACCTCAGCGAGCCCACGCTGATGTCCGCCGATTCGTAACCGGCGGGGATGGGCAGAGGCTGGGGCGCCCAGGACGTGCCGCCGTTCGTCGTCTTGTAGAGATAGGCAAAGCCAGGGGTCGGAATGTAACCGTTGACCCAGCCTGTCGAGGTGTCACGGAAGGTCATCCCGCTCTTGTACCCGCTGAACGGCAGGGTGTTGTTCGGCTGGCCCGGATCGACAGCGTATTTGAGGATCCAGGTCGCGCCGCCGTCCGAGGTCTGGTACAGGGACACGGGATGTTTCTGCATGCCCGCCAGCTCGCCGGAGAGCACAAAGCCATTGGTATCGTTCAGGAACTGGATATGGCCGCCGTTGAACGGGACGCTGAAGCGATTCCACGTGAGCCCCCCGTCTGTAGTGCGGTAAATGGAGTCGGGGCTCAAGAACCAGCCCTTGCTGGCGCTCAGGAAGAAGGCGTTGCGAACGGAGGAGGCGCCTGGCGCCGTAACGTTGTACCAGGTGGCGCCGCCATTGTTCGTCCGCAATACGTAACCGTTGCCGATCGCCCAGCCATTGGAGGAATCGATCATGAACAGCCTTGTGATGCTCGGCGAGGGGACCACGACCGGCGGCACGGTGGGCGGCGCGATCGTAACGACCGGGGATGACCAGGCAAAGGTGGACATCATCTGGGTGAACACCGCCGACTCCGCTGCCTTATCGAATTCGATTGGCGGCGTGGAAAAGACTCCCGGGTTGACGGAGTGCAGCACAAAGTCCATGCTGATGCAGGCGTTGTTCCTGAGCGTGGAATACGCGACCCATTCGTGCAGGTGACCCGCTCCGCCGTCACCGCCAGTTTCCTTGAGGAAGGAGATGCCGTTGATCACCACCGTCTCTGAAGTAGCGAGCATCGAGCTGGTCGCCAGGGGACTCTGGCAGGGACTCACATTCTCGCGCGCGAATGTCTCCAGATATTTCTCCATCAGATTGGTGCCGACGGTATAGGGCAGGTTCATCTTGAGAGAGTTGGAGGTCTGGCTGACGATCTGTGCCTGCGGCGGGTAGCGGAACTGGAAGCTGTATTGCTGGTTGGTGTAGGTGTACCAGTCCGAGGGGACAGGCGTCGGTGGGGCTGGCGTGGGGGTGGGCGCCGGCGCGCGCAAAATGTAGGGCCCGATCCAGCGCACGCGATCGCCAGCGGGAGTGCCGGTCGCCAGCAGGGTGAGAATGAACCGCACGCTCTTGCCCGCCAGGGGTGTGAGGTCCACATCGGCAGAGTAATTTTTCTTATCGTTCTGCTCGCGCCAGGACCAGAAGTTGAAGATGCCGCCATTGGGAGTCATGTAATCCAGGCGGAAGGTGACATAACAACTGTAACCGGACTCGCAGCCAATCCCCGCCTTGAAACGATCACCCGGCTGGACAGTGAACGTTGGGAAGGTGCCCTGGATGTAGCCGTTGTACTTGCTCTCCGGCGAGACCAACAGGGACGGCGCGGGACCCATGGTCCCGTCTTCGAGCTGGGTGAAGTTCTGTGGGATGACAAAGCCTTTGCTGTCGCCCTCCGTACCCGGACAGGGCAGCAGCCCGGCGCCACTCCGCCACTCGGCGGAACAGGCATTGGCAAAGAAGTTATAGCCGCCTTCGGTGGGCGCTTCCCCGCTGACGTTGATGTCCACCCAGATGGCATTCAACGCGTCGGCGCCGATTCCAAAGAATT
The DNA here is from genome assembly GCA_036833655.1 of Anaerolineales bacterium. Taxonomy (GTDB): domain Bacteria; phylum Chloroflexota; class Anaerolineae; order Anaerolineales; family Villigracilaceae; genus Defluviilinea. Next base: position 3,081 of record DAITPI010000424.1, read on the forward strand.
GCCCGTTCGGGTTGCTGAGGATCCAGAAGCCCCGGTAGTGACCCGGCACGGTGGGCGCGACCATGTTCACGCTGATGTCCACGGTCTGGTTGAAGGCCGCGTTCCACGGCAGGTTGACGGCTGTGGGCGCAGCGAGCTGGTCGCCGCTGTAGTAGACCAGCCTGTAGGAAGTGGTCCACGTGCAGGAGCCGATATTCTTCAGGCGCCAGGTCTTGGTGAACGCCGCGCCCGGCGTAAAGTTGGTCCCATCCTGGACCGTGACATCGGAGACAAACGCGGCCCGGTCACAGCCCGAGGGAACGACCGTGGGCGGCGGCTGACCCAACGGTGTCGGGGTCGGCGGAAGCGGCGGGAGCGGGGTCAGGGTCGCCGGAGGCGCGGGTGGCTGGGTCGTTCCGGCACGGACGATGCGCGGCGATCCCCAGATGGCGCGGTCGCCGTTGGCAAATCCCGTCGAGAGCAGCATGAACACGAAACGGACCCGCTGTCCCGCCAGCGAGCTCAGGTCGACGTCCGCGCGGTAGAAGCGCTTGTCGTAGGCTTCCTTCCAGGACCAGAAGGTTTTCTGAACGCCGTTCGGCAGGAGATAATCGATGCGGAAGGTGACGTAACAATTCTTGGCGCCAAACTCGCAGTTGACCAGCGTCTGCAGATGGTCGCCCTGCTGGACCTGAAATTCCGGATAGGTCGCCTGGATGTAGCCGTTGAACTTGTTTTGCGGCACGGTCAACAGACCCGGGGCGGAATCGAAGGAATCATCCTCCAGGTGCGGGTTATTGACCGCATAGGCATAGCCGCGGCTGTCACCACTCGTGCCCGGAAAAGGCAGGTTCCCTGCCCCGCTCTTCCACTGGGCGTAGGGCGCATTGGCGACGAAATCATAGATCACGGCGCTGGTTTGCACCACGTTGATATCCGCCCAGAACGGGTCCAGGCCCGACTCGCCGATGCCAAATTGGGCGCCCGAGCCGTTGCTGAGCTTGAAGAGAGCGCGATAATGCCCGCCGGTACCCGGCGCCCCCAGGTTGAGCGAGATATCCACCATCTCACCAGGCGGAACATCCACGGGCAGTTGGACCGAGAGCGAGGCGCTG
>DAITPI010000425.1:0-4163 GCA_036833655.1 Anaerolineales bacterium
TTGGGCTTGTTGAATCGGTATCCCACACCGTGAGCACTCTCCAAATAAATTGGCGTTTTCGGATCCATCTCGATCTTTTTGCGCAGATTGGAGATATAGACGTGGACATAATCCACGCTGCCCTGGTAGTCGGGTCCCCAGACGTTTTCCAGGATCTGCTCGAACGTGCGGATCCAACCGGCATTCTGTAACAGATAGGCGAGGAGATTGTATTCGGTGCGTGTCAGCTTCACCGGTTCTCCTCTCACAGACACAAGACGCTTTTCCAGGTCGATGGTCAAATGGCCATCACTGTAGAACATGCGGGGCGATGTGTCCTGACTCATTTCCAGGCGGCGCAGGAGAGCCCGGGCGCGCGCGACCAAGACATCCGGATTGAAGGGCTTGGACACAAAATCATCTGCCCCGCAGTCCAGCCCGCGGATGATCTCTTCCGGGCTGTTGAGGGCCGTCAGCATGATAACCGGCACGCTGGAAACCTGGCGGATGCGAGTGCAGACCTCGTAGCCATCCAGCTCGGGCATCATGACGTCGAGGATCACCAGCTCCGGTTTGTCCAGGAAGAACTTGCGGATACCCTCGGCTCCATTCGAAGCGATGTCCACATGCGCTCCGGCGTTCTGGAAGAATTTGGCATTGATCCGCTGGAGGTCACGGTCATCGTCGATGACGAGAACTTTTTTTCCGATCATAGCTTTCCTCCAAATTCCGCCTGGTAAACCGGAAGGCGCACTGTAAATTGCGTGCCTTTGCCTGGCTCGCTGCGAGTCAAGATCTGACCATCGTGCAGATCGACCAGTGACTTCACAATAAATAACCCCAATCCCAGGCCTTTGGTCTTGCTCTGGCGGGCTTCCTCCGTACGGTGATAGAGATCGAACAAGCGGGGGATCTCCGCTTCCGGGATGCCGGGTCCATGGTCGGTGACACTGAATTGGGCAAAGCCTTCCCGGAGGTCGGTCTCAACGGTCACGGTATCCCGCTCGCCAGTGTACTTGACGGCGTTGCCAACAAGGTTAAAGAGGATTTGCTGTATCCGCTCCGGGTCGGCATAAATCCGTGGCAGATCCCCGGCCAGTTTTGTCTCGATCTGCACGCCTTTTCGCCGGGCGACTTCGTTCATGATCTCGGCAACCTTTAGGATCAGTGGATTCAAATCGCAGGCGACCGGCCGGATCTTCAGATTGCCCTGCTCGATAATATCCAGGTCCAGGAAATCGGAGATCAGCCGGTTCAGCGAATCGACCAGCGATGCGATGATCGACAGGTATTCCACCGCCTCGCTGCCGGTCCCTTCTGGCAGCGTCCGGCGGGCAAGGTCCGCGTAGCCGCGCATCGCCGTCAGAGGCGAGCGCAGGTCATGCGCCGCGATCGAAAGGAAGAGGGACTTCAACCGGTTCAGCCTGCGCAGCTCCTCGTTGGCGAGCGCAAACTGGTTCCTTGCCAGCCGCAGCTCGTTGCGATCCTGCACGAGCTCCTGCTCCAGCAGGCTGGTGGATGTAGTATCCTGGACGATCAGCACCAGGCCCCGGCCCGGTTCACTCTCCATGAGAGGGATGGCTTTGATGGATACATAGCGGGGCGATCCGCTTGCCGTCTGGCGATTGATATTTTCCAGGCGGAACGATGGCTCCCTGCCCTCCAGCACATCTTGTAGGGCAGGCTCGCCTCCGACCAGCTCCCAGAAGATCTCCGTCACCTGCCTGCCGGTGGGGTCCAGCAAGGCATCCTCCTGGAACGCCCGGAAGCGTTCTGAGACTTCGAGAACGATCAGGTCGGGGGACAGGATCGCCCAGGCAAGCGAATACTCCCGGCGCAGATAGTCCAGCAGGCGCGGCAGCATGGGCTCGGAGGAAAGCTTATGTTCGGACAAGATCACTTCCGTGCATGAGCTTGTCTGCCAGCAGATCGATGATCCGCTCGGCGTTCTCCCCGGTCTTGGCGCTGGTGAACAGGAATTGGCTGTGGATCGTCTCGCAGAGAGCGTCCAGGTCAGCCAGGTCGAGCCGGTATTCCGTCACCAGGTCCGATTTGTTCGCGGCAACGACCATGGAGGCCTGCGGATTGATCTCCATGAGCTGGCGGGCATACTGGTCAAGGATCTGCACGCTCTCCGGGCGGGTCAGGTCACAGACCAGCAGGGCGCCGGCTGCTCCGCGCAAATAGTTCCGGTCCTGGCCCGAGAATTCCTCTCCGCCTGCCAGGTCCCAGAGGACGAGATTGAGCTGGTAATTTGGTCTGGTAAGAATCTTGCGTGAGATCTTGACCCCGATCGTGCTGAGATACGTATCATCGAAGGTGCCTTCAACATACCGCCTGACGAGGCTGGTTTTGCCAACGGCGAACTCTCCCAGCAGGCAAATCTTTTTTTGTATGAGACCCATAGGTGGCGACCTGTCGATGAAGAAATCTCTATGCAGTCAGCAATTTGCATTGCGTTGAGAGATTATATCGTATTCCCTCCCTTTTGGAGCGAGAGCGAGGTTGCTGGCGAGGACAAGATGCGAGGGAACAATGCCGGGGCGATAAGGACAGCATTGTTCCCTCTATAGCGATAAAGTGAGCCAGATCGGAGAGAAGCCATCTTCTCCGACCGGCAGCACTCCCGGGTTAGTAAGAAATTACCCTGGGAAGATTCGCCGCCTGCTTGATCCAGGCGCGCACCTGGCTCTCCGCGGGTAACTGGCGGACCAGTTTCTTCTCCTGGTTGACCAGGGCCAATTTCTCGTGGAGATTCTGTGCGTTTCGCTGCGCCAGCTCCTTCACCGTATCCACACCGGCCTCTTCGAGCAGATCCGCATATTGCCCGGCGATGCCTTTAACACGGAACAGATCCAGGTGGTTGACCCACTCCAGGACTTTTTGCTCGCTGATCGAAGCCTTCTCTGCGATGGCTTTGCGGCCCGTCGCGGTGGCGCCCTGCTCCAGTAAGGCGCGTGCGGACTTAATGCCCGCCTCGCTCAGCTTCTCGGCAAAGACCTCCCCAATTCCTTCGATGTCTATCAATTTGCTCATTGCGGTCTCCTGTTTATGATTGTGTCTGCTTTTCTTCTACCGGGCTTCCGATGAAAATTCGCGGCTGCTTTGGCGAATCGGAGCTCCTGATGATTCTCTCGATCTCACGAGCCTGCGCGGCAGGAAGCTTGCTCGCGATGAACTCCAGCGTCGTCCTGACAACCACAGTCGCCAGCTCATGAGACAGCCCGGTTCGATTTACAACAAATCTGATGAGTTCCTGCATTGTCGTTCTCCCATGTCTGCTGAAGACTGGTGATACTCTGTCGGACTCTGCCCGCAGAGATCATCCAGCTCTGACCATCGCTGCGTGTCCGATTTTCGGACGCTGGCCGGCAAGAGCGCCGGGCACAGCCCTGTACGAAGGACTGTGCCCAGACCATTTCCCTGCCGATCAGGCGAACTTGATATACGTCTCGCCGTTGTACACCATGGCTGCCCAGCCATGCTCGAGCTTTGCCCAGGTGTTCTTGCCATCGGACCAGGTTTCCAGGATGGTCACTTCGTTGCCGTCCACCAGTCCTGCCACCACCTCGGAGGCGGTGCTGTGATCCTTGCGGACGCGCAGGCTGCGGGTCGTCACAATGCCCTTCTTGGGGGCAGCGGCGGCAGCCCGCTCGGCGGCGGCTCGCTCGGCAGCAGCTTTGAGGGCGGCGGAGTGCTCTGCGGCGGCTCGCTCGGCAGCAGCCTTGGCGGCAGCCGCTTTTTCCGCGGCAGCCTTTTCTGCGGCGGCTTTGGCAGCCGCAGCTTTCTCAGCCTGCACCTTGGCGCGCAACGCCGCGGCTTCCTTCTGGGCAGCGAGTGCCTGCGCCTTTGCCTTCTCCGCCGCTTCCTTCTCGTCGCGGTCGGTCAGGGCGTCGATCGCTTTGTCGAATAGACTCTTCTTTTCCGTGCTCATGGTTACTCCTTGAAGTTTGGATGATTGACCTATTTATAAAGCCTGGGCTTAAAGAATTGCCTGAAGTTTTCTAAAGGTTTCCTAAAGACCGGCAACCGCGAGATACACACGGATGCATGCCAGCCAGCCCATGTGCCAGGATCGTTCCTCTTGTTCTTGACCAGGAGGGCGGATCGCGCGGGTAAACAGACAACAGTGCCCAGCGGAGAAGCTGGGCACTGTTCGTGAATTGCGGGAGCTGTTCTACTTC
>DAITPI010000426.1:0-4162 GCA_036833655.1 Anaerolineales bacterium
ACGATCTCCACCGGGGTTTTCCACGTGCCCACGCCGATCCAGCGCAACTCTACGCCTCTGCTTTTGGCTTTGCGCGTAAACTCCTCGGCGAACTGCGTGAACAGATTTGTGATCCGGGACCGGGACTGGAATTCGGGCAGGCTTTGTTTTTCCTTCGAAAGCAGGAAATCCTGCTCCTGGGTAAGCCGCTGCACCTGCTCGACAATGGCTTCCTCGCGCTGCTTGAGCTTCTCGATCTCCGGCACGCCAATTCCGGCGAGATACTCTGTGAGTCGGTGCTTGCTCATAAATTTGATCAGCTCGGCGCGGATCAGACCGATCATTTTGTTGATCCAAGAGAACTCATAGGTGGAGGGATTGGGCAGTTCCGGCGTGACGCGTGATGTCGCCTGGTAGATGACCTGCTCCACCGCCTCCTTGCTGAACGGGTAAGGCTGCTCGACCGTGGGCTTGGCGCCTCCGCGATAGACGCTGAACATCAGGCGCACATCGGTCGCGGTGATCTCTATGCCGTCCAGGCTGCGGCTCTTGACCGCTGGGGAGCTGGGATCCTGGTCCCGCAGGTCTACATAATGGTCGCGGATATCGATCGCCTGGCGGAAGCGCTCGAAACCCGCCAGGGTGGCGCGCCCGCGCGGCTCCTTACCGGTCGGCCCGATGACGCGCGGGGTGCCGTCGGGTCGCTCGAAGAGCGCCGCCGAGTCCAGGTCCACGACGACCTTGCCGGGTCCTCCGATCAGATACGCCGGGGAGAGGCGATATTCGTCCGGGATATCGCCCTGGCTGACGCGGATTGTCTCCTCACTGCCGAGCAGCGCCACGCCCCAGATAAAGCGCCGGGCTACGCTGGGATGATCGAGCTCGAACACGTCGGAGAGATAGAGCGCCGCGCATTGCAGTGCAATGAAAAAGGATGCCAGGAAGATGGGAACGTACTGAAAGATGCGGGGATCCGTAATGACCTGGTTGGCAAAGCCGATCAGGTTCAGGAATGGGTTACCGGGATACGTGGCTGCATAGCCCATGTTCAGAACGTACAGGAAAATGTCCCGGATATATTGCGTCCACAGGTCCAGGGGATAAAACCGCAGGCTCAGGACGAAGACGACAAAGACAAACAGCAGGATCAACCCCCATAAACGCCGGGCAGCCTTCTCCGGGCGCAGATCGAAGACTCGGTTGAGGAAAGCATCGACCATCCGGGAGAACAACTCGCCGAACAGTCGCAGCTCCTTTTGCAGGGCGGATTCCGCGCGGGGCGCCGCGTTCCCAAAGGGGGAGGAGAGGGAGGAGGTGCTCACGATCCGCTCCCCTCGATCCAACGGATGATGTTTTCGAGGTCCTGCTGTTCCTCGCTCATGCGCTGCCGCAGCTGTGGATTGTTCATGATCAGGGTGCGTGTGCGCAGGAGCAGCGTCTTGAGGGTCTCCTTGATGCCCACCGGTCTCTTTTGCATCAGGTCTTTACTCAGGAAATCAGCATACTGGCGGATGGCCTGCTCATACCCGGCTGTCTCGACCAGATTGCGTTTGCGCTCCACCTGTTCGCTCTCTGCTTGGGCATTCAGCAGCCAGGTGGTGGACCAGCGACCGATGATGGTCTCCTCGATGGTGCGGTTAAAGCGCAGGTTGAAGATGCTGACTCTCTGCACTTCGATGCCGCGCTCCTGCAAGAGCTGGTGTTCGAGGCTGGGAATCTTGCCGGTTCCGCGCACACCGTTGTCGTCCAGGACATCCACTGCTGGCTGCGTCAGCCGGGCGAGCACCATCTCGTTGATGACCTGTAACGCCGTCTTCTTCTCCGGCTCGCGTTGCAGGAGCAGCTGGGTGGGGAGCGCGTGCGGCACGACAATCTTTCTCTCGCGGCGCGCCTCGCTCTTTCCCTCGAGCAGCTGGATGGTCCGTGACATCATGACGTTCACCTCACGCACCATGCGTGCCAGGTTACGCTGCGCCGCGTCCCGCTCTCCGCTGACCTGGATCGGCTGGCTGAGGGGGTCGATCTCTTCGTCGAGAGGCTCGGGGACCGGCGGCGGAGGCGGCGGCACCAGCTGTTCCGGCTGGAAGAGCTGGTCGAGCGTGAACTTCGCCGCGTACTCGCGCCAGACGTCCACCACCAGCGACCCCGGCAGCTCGTTCCAGGCCACGCGCCGGCGCGGCGAATCGAGCACAGCGTTTGGGTTGATGCCTTCCCCCAAGATCGCCTTGCGGATCGCTTCCTTGTCCTCGTTTTCCTTAAATCTGTCGCTGCGCCGGACTCCCGTCCGGTAGCCGAACCGCGACCCCGGCTGGCCTTCCTTCGGATAGCCGGTCCTGATCCGGAAGGAGATGGAGATATTCGGGATCACCTCGATCCCATCGCGGCTCAGTGCACTGACCTGCTTGCGGCGGTCCTGGATCTGTTCCCAGACCTCCTTCGGCTGATCCTCGGCGCGCTCTTCGAACGGCCGGTCCGATTCCTTGGGGCCGATCACCTGGGACTGGACATGCAGGTCCACTGTCCCCGCGACATACTCAGAGCGGTCTGTGAAGTGCACGCCTGGACCCATGGTCTGGCGGATCGCCACCGCCGTGCGGGTGACAGCCGCGCTGGCAGAATCCAGCCACAGCACGCCAGGCCCCGCCTTCATCCGTTCGCCGGTGTGCTCCTTGATCTTGCCATTCTCGATAAAGAGTGCCGGTCCATGCGAACCAAAGAGATAGCGGATCAGGCGACCGAATATTTTCATCCGGTCCGTCACGGTGCGGACCGGCAGTACGAATTGTGCAAAGAATGCCAGCCAGAGGAGCAGGAGCAGGGGAAAGACGAAAGCCAGATCGACCGAGATTTCCAGTAAATTGGCACGCAGACCCCCCATCCGGTAAATTTGCCAGCCATAGGCAATCAGCAAGACCAGCAGCCAGCCAGTGATATAGAACCACGGCCTCTTATGCAGCGGGGTCTCGTACTCGTCCATGCGAGCATTATAACAATTTTTAGAATTTGGCTGAGAAAAGGGGACTTAAGAGGTATCTCCAGACCGGTATGGCGTTCGTTGTTTGGACGCTAGGGTGAGACCCAATGAACTTTGAATTCCTTGCTCAGACGCTTGCCCGTTTCGTGGAGCTTCTCGATCATGCCTTCATATTTTTTCTGCTCCGACCATTTCCCCCGTCTCTTACAGGTGGTCACTTCTCTCTCGAGCCGCTGGATGGCATTACAGATATCATGTTGGGCTTCGTCGAGGTGATCGGCTTTTTCATTCGCCAGCGCGCGGAGCCAGAGGGCAACGGCATGATTTTGAGCATCCGAGCCATTCCCAAAGCCTTTAATGATGGCATCCTGGATCCAGGCAACGGCGCTCGAATAGTTGTCCCAGCGGAAAAACATATAGGCTAACAGGAGGGAGCAATACGGCGCCTTACCAATGAGATCGATGCTCGAAGATAATTCCTTGCTGAGAGGCACCAGTTTGCCGAGTGCCTGTTCGAGGGTCGGTGCATTTTGCCCGAAATCCAACAACTCCCACATCCATTCCTTGATGGCCTCATCTTTGAAAGCCAAGTGGTTACGTAGGATAGTGCTCATCTCATCGGTCATTCGTTGCTCCTGCAAGCCGTTTTAAAGTAGATCTTTCAGTTTTTTCAAAGCGTCCAGCCTACCACGTGCCATATAGGTCTGTACCAGCGGATCCCCCAGCCCCTGATCCAGAATCCCGGAGAGTGACATGAGCAGAGGCTCATCCGGGAAATGAGCTGCATCCACGTTTCCCAGGCTCTTGGCGATCGCCACGATCAGGTCCCGTTGCGCCCGCGCTCGTGCCTCCTCGTTCGTCCGGATCTTATACGCCTGTGCCTCCCCCTGGATCCGGGAGACCATGCTGTCCTTCTTTGCTCCCCAGACATTCAATCGCTGCTGCCGGATTTCAGCGGGGATGGCGATGTCAATGATCTGGATGCTGATGACTTTGACGCCAGCAGCCTCCCGCAGATGTTTGTTTGCCTTTTCGAGCAGGCTATTCATGACCTGGGTGGAGAGAATCTGCCCATGCCCTTCATTGTTCATGAAGAGCTCATCGAAGTGAAAACTGTAAATATGGTGTGCCACAAGGCCATTAATACTGCCGATCGTGCCGTCGCGCCAATCGGACTCCTCGAGCTTACCATCCCGGAATCGAACTGCG